>NZ_JBFRTU010000022.1:0-98191 GCF_041474275.1 Vibrio sp. 10N.222.52.B7
AATTGATAGCCCACGACCTGCTCTCCCAGCCTCTCCAGAGCACCCAGATATGGACTTTGATGATACACCTCGTTGGTCTCCAGATTTCGGTGAAGACCGCCCCGAGATGGAAGAGCGTGACCTGACAGTTAAGATCATTAACGGCGAAATCCACATTATCGACGAAAACACCAGCGAGTGGGTAGGTACTGTCCAACGCAAAGATGGCGAGCTCGTATTTATTGGCAACGGAGACTTTGAAAAAACACTACTTCGTGTGGAAGGCGATGTTACTTCTGACCAATTCTCTTTAGTCAAAGGCAACGGTCAATGGGTTGCGACTGTTTCAAAAATAGATGACGGTGTACGTATTCAAACAAAGAATCACGATCATGTGTTTGATGGTTCAAACATCGACCGTAGCAAGCTTCAATCTATCGACCCAACTAAACTACAGAAAGCTAAATCCGCTATTCAACAACGTTTACGCGGCTAAAATTCAACCTGAGTTGAACCCGCTCACCCGATAATAGTGAACGCTATTATCGGGTGTTTTTACTCACTAGCTAAGGAAAGCGATTCGGAATTTGAATATGAAACGCCTTCTATTAATACTTGCTTTGACTTTCCCTTTTTACTCGTCTGCAAATGACACCCTTATTGAATCTATTGAGCGTTTTACAGATATCTTTTCCGTCAGCTTATCTCAAAGCCCAGACAATGATAAGACAGTCGCCACACTTGATATAAACTATCAAATCAATGATAAATTGCGTGTTTTTGGAGAGGTTGATACTCAAGACTATTGGCAAGCAGGGTTGGGATATTCATTCTGGCAAGGGGACACGTACTACACTGAAAACACCGTAAAAGTCAGCGAACATGAGATCACAACAGGCATTTTTGTTGCTAAGTTGATTCATGAAAATTGGACACTGCTTGGCGATATCAACTACAACTATATGGACAGAGATTTCAATGCTTGTCTTCCAAACTTATGCATGGAATATAAAACCTCTGACACATTCGATTATAGTGCAGGCGCTCTGTGGAGCCCGATTCAATATGCTGACTTTCTTTACAAATTCAACCAAGAAATCGGATTCAAAAAAGATACCCAAGACTTTTATATTAAAGATGAGACTACTACGAGATCTAGACATATCAGAAATGAAACTAGGACCAACATTCATTATCACGAAGTAGCTGTATTCTTTAACTTGAAGTACGTAAAACCGTCCGTTACCTATACCATATACCCTGAAACCAAAAACTATGTGGAATTCGGTTTAGCCTTCGATTTCTAGCTATTTAATAACTGTTTAAGCTCATCTCGTAACTCTTGATGTTGCCCATTAGTTTGATACTTCTTGTGATAGAAAAACTCAAACTCCACGGGACGCATTGAGAATGGAGGCTCATGAATTTGTAAGCCAATGATTTTTGCTAAATGGATCATGCTAACCGGAACAGCTGCAATATAGTCAGTCCCTTTTACCGCCAATATCAAGTTAGTGATGTTTCTTACTTCGATAGCAACATCACGAGTAAAGCTCTTTTCGGAAAGAAAGTCGACTATTTGAGTATCTTGGCGAAGTAACTTCAAGGTTACATGCCGTGCTTCAAGAAACTCATCCATCGAAATCTTCTCACCAAATTGACTGTTTTCAGGATCACTCATAAGAAGCAATCTATCAGTAGTTGCAAATTCAGACGCTAAACTTGACTGTTTAGGTAAACCAGTATCGACCACTAAATCTACTCGATTGAGTCGGATATCCTCGACAACATTCTCTACAGAAATTGGGGATTCAACTAACTGAACACCATTGAGCATGGGCATTTTGTGGAGCAGATTCGCAGGCATATAAACCGTAAAATCACGCTTTCTTGATACTGCACCTTCCATCAACTCTAAAGCATCAGATAATTGACCAGCCAGTTTGTGAGACATTGACGTTGGTTCTATTGAACGCCCTACTCTTACGAACAACGCATAGCCTACCACCGCTTCAAACCTCTTGATTGCAGCACTAACCGCAGGTTGAGTTAGCTCTAACGATTCAGCCGCTTTGGTTATCGATCTTTGTTGATATACAGAGAGGAATGGCTTTACTAAATTGAGATCAAACACGCTTTACTCCATCAAAACGGTGTACTCTTAGTGTAACAAAAAAGCCGAATGCTAGAAGCAATTCGGCTTTAATATTATCCAACAATGTTATGTAGAACTGTCGCTATTAGTGCTCGCGCGTCGCTCGGAATTGAACTTCAGGGAAACGTTCAGAAGCTAGGTTCAAGTTCACCATAGTTGGTGCGATGTAAGACAGGTTGTCACCGCCATCTAGCGCAAGGTTAGATTGGTTCTTACGTTTGAATTCTTCTAGTTTCTTAGCGTCATCACATTCAACCCAACGAGCTGTTGCAACGTTAACACCTTCGTAGATAGCTTCTACGTTGTATTCCGCTTTCAAGCGCGCTACAACCACGTCGAACTGAAGCACACCAACCGCACCAACGATCAGGTCGTTGTTTTGCATAGGACGGAATACTTGTACTGCGCCCTCTTCTGAAAGCTGAACTAAGCCTTTTAGAAGTTGCTTCTGCTTAAGTGGATCGCGTAGACGGATACGACGGAATAGCTCAGGTGCGAAGTTAGGAATACCAGCGAACTTAAGGCTCTCACCTTGAGTAAAGGTATCACCAATCTGGATAGTACCGTGGTTATGTAGACCGATAATATCACCCGCGTATGCTTTTTCAGCACGTGCACGGTCACCCGCCATAAAGGTTACCGCATCAGAGATACTTACACTCTTGCCTGTACGAACATGGTTCATCTTCATACCTTGGTTGTAAGTACCCGAAACGATACGCATGAATGCGATACGGTCACGGTGTTTAGGGTCCATGTTTGCTTGGATCTTGAAGACGAAACCAGAGAACTTCTCTTCGGTTGCTTCAACATCACGCTCGTTCGCTTGACGCGTTTGAGGTGCTGGAGCCCATTTCGTTAGACCATCAAGCATGTGGTCAACACCAAAGTTACCCAATGCAGTACCGAAGTAAACCGGCGTTAGTTCACCCGCTAGGAATAATTCATGGTCAAACTCAGGACAAGCACCGATAACAAGCTCTAGCTCTTCACGTACGCTTTCCGCAAGATCAGCACCTACTGCTTCATCTAGCTCAGGGTTATCTAGACCTTTGATGATACGAACTTCTTGGATCTCGTGGCCGTGGCCAGATTCATACAAGATCGTTTCATCACGGTGAATGTGGTAAACACCTTTAAACTCTTTACCGCAACCAATTGGCCATGAGATTGGAGCACAAGCCATACCTAGCTCGCTCTCTACTTCATCAAGCACTTCCATTGGGTCACGAACGTCACGGTCAAGTTTGTTCATAAACGTTACGATTGGCGTATCACGCAGACGTGTTACTTCCATTAGTTTACGAGTACGATCCTCGACACCTTTCGCAGCATCGATAACCATCAAACATGAATCAACCGCTGTTAGCGTACGGTACGTATCTTCCGAGAAATCTTCGTGTCCTGGAGTATCTAGTAGGTTTACTAGGCAATCATTGTATGGGAATTGCATTACCGACGTAGTTACCGAGATACCACGTTCTTTTTCCATCTCCATCCAGTCAGATTTAGCGTGCTGGTTAGAGCCACGGCCTTTTACGGTACCCGCTTTTTGAATCGCGTTTCCGAATAAAAGAACTTTTTCAGTAATCGTGGTTTTACCCGCATCCGGGTGAGAGATAATCGCAAACGTTCTACGTTTGCTCACTTCTTGTTGGAAAGACATAGTCGCCCTTTGCTGATCTAAAGCGTAAAAAGGGCAAGTAGATAATACTTGCCCTTGAATTCTGTGTGCGGATTATACAGAAAGCGTATCACTTTCTAAAGGGTCAGTTTACACCCTATTTTTCGCGTACCCTCTGCTTAGCTAAAAGCTACAGTATGACTAGCTAAAAGACATAAAAAGATAGCTCATAATGATGGCGTCTTCGTTGCCTTGCTTAGTTGGATAATAGTTACGACGGCGATCAACTTCGTTGAAGCCTGCCTTTTCGTAAAGATTAAACGCGTTCACATTACTTTCGCGAACTTCTAGCCAAGCACTTTCCGCGTCAGCTTGCTCACACATATCAAGGAAATGTTCCGTTAACGCTTTTCCATACCCTTTGCCTTGCTGGCTTGGGTCTACCGCGATATTAAGCAATGTGACTTCGCCAACGATGTTTTGCGCGAAGAAATAGCCCACCACTTGTCCATCAACTTCAAGGACATGATGACAAGCGCCTCGGCTATCAAGATCTCGGATCATATTTTCAGACCAAGGGTGAGAATGCGCGGCCTGCTCTATCTTCCAAATGGCGTCTAGGTGTTGTTGTGAAGTCGGTAAAAATTGATTAGTCATAAGCACAAATTTGTTGCCATAAGTCGCGGCGGTGTTGGTTGTTACCGTTAATGTCAGACAGTAATGGCGATTGAAGTGTTTTAGCCTTCAGCTCTTGAGCCGACTCACAACCAGCAAACCATATCCACTCAACCGAACCTAAATCCACAGTAGACAAGTGTTGCGGTTGAAGGTGTAAAGCCTGAGATAAGTCGAGCTTGATACTTTTGAGTACTCGCTCAAACATCACGGCGAGATCTTCCTGAGGTTTTTCAGGCGAAACCAACAGTAACTTGCAATCGCTCGAGAGCGGAGTCAATTCAGATTCATAACCTGCTAAACGCTCTGGGTGACTTAGTTCCCATTGGCTAATGCCCATCTCATGTAGGTGTTGCGCGTGTGTTTGTGACATATCTAGCGGTAGTAACCTTAAGTTTATTGGAGCCAAAGTTTATTGAAACCAGAAGTTTGTTAGAACTAGTTTTGTGAAAGCTGCCTCTATTGAAAGAGCGCTTATTAGAGCAGGGCTGATACTAACAAAAAATAAAGGAGCATCAAGCTCCTTTATTTAGACTAAATCAGTTTGTATCTTGTTGCGTGATAAATCAGCTTATAAGTCGTTGAACTCAGGACTGTAAGCAATCTCACCAGAATGCCCTGCAAGCGCACCTTCAACTAACTCGATAGCTTGGAAAGCTCCTTCAGGTACATCCCAAGTGCAGCTCAAACCAAATTCACTCGCAGCCTTGAAACCAAAGCGACCGTAATAGGCAGGATCACCAAGCACGACACAGGCTGGGTAACCAAAATCAACCAAAGTAGAGAAAGCATCTTCAACCAGTGATTTAGCAATGCCTTGGTTGCGGAACTCTTCTTTCACAGCAAGTGGTGCAAGCCCCTGCCAGTTGTGATCGTCACCTTTAAGGGTAATTGGGCTAAACATCAGGTGACCAACCACCTCGCCTTCGTCAGAGCAAGCCACCAGCGATAGCGTTAAATGACTATTCTCACGCAAGCTCATAACCAAATTAGCTTCTGCATCCGTTTCAAAAACAGATTTCAATAGACGATCAATGACAAGTATATCTGCCGGTGCTTCAGTTCGAATAAGCATTCATTACCTCACTTTGTGTATCTGGGGATTGTACTCCCTTCTGCACAAAATCAGCTAATTGATTTAACAAAGTTTTCATAGGAGTCGGCAATAAGTCCAAATCTACGCTATCCATCAAGTTTTTGACCTCTAAACCGAGCTCTGTATCACCTTCAATAGACAGTCGACGTTGGAAGAAAAGCGTATCTGGGTCTTCTTTACGTCCCGCAATCAACACAAGATCGTTAAGATTGCCGCTAAAGCTTACATCTTCAACCACCTCTTTATCAGCTACAACCAGTTGCTCATTTTTGTAGCTAATACACCAACTTAACCCCATGTCTTTTATTGAGACTTTCAGCCATTTGTCTTCTAAAAACTCAAAGTCACCGTCCTCTAAAGCTTCCTTGAATACATTCTTAAGCGCCTCCAATAAGGCTCTTTTTTGTACTGTTTTAGGCAATAACTGGACTGGAGATCGCAAAATTGATGCGGCATTTTGAACTAGTTGAGTGCGAATCTTGTTTATCACGTGACTTATCCGTAACTTTGTCAATAATATGGAATGCATCATAGATGATGTTGAGATCTCAGTTACTGTTATGTATCAAATTAACTTCTGTTTGATACTCGACCTTTAATATCCTGAAAATCACAGTTATAGTAACTCAGGTAATGAGAATTACAGCGGATCGCTGCACTCACAGGTAAATATCGATAGCCACACAAAAAGTAATAAATATTTATCGATAGTGAATATTCAAGCTCTTGGAGAATTGGTAGTACTTTGATGCCTCCCCAACAACTACAACATTGGTTTACCCAGCTAACTGCAAATAGTCCGTTCTTTTTTGCAGTACTTGATGCTCAACATAACTATTTTATGGTGAATGAGCGTTACTGCGATATTGCTGGTTTGAGTCAAACAGAGCTTGCAGGCATGAATGATCGCCAAACATTGGGCGAACAGTTCTACCAACATCTCAAGCCTTACTATGAGCGTGCATTCAGTGGCGAAACGATTGAGGCCGAAGTCACCCTCAACGAAACAGACCTCGATACCAGCCTTCATTTCAGCCTATCTCCGCTTACCAATGGCAACAAAACCGACTACATCGTCTTTCACGCCTTCGACACATCAGAAAACCAAGTACTTGTCCGTTCTTTAGAAGAATCCGAAGCCAAATTCCACAAACTATCTCAACTACTCCCTGACGGATTACTGCTCGTTGAAAGTGACTATATCTTGTCATCCAACCCAGCGGCAGCGCGCCTGCTTGGCTTTAACTCAACCACAGAGTTAATTGGCGAACAGCTGGGACGCCTATTTATCGATGAACAAACCAAAACAGTCTTCAATAATAACCTCAGCTCTATTATTTCTGAGTCTGGTTTGGTTTGCTTAACGGGTGCGCGATGCGGCTTTGAACGTAAGGTCCAGCTCAACATCGACTCCACCACCGTTCTTGGAAGCAACACTCAGCTGGTGCTTATTCAAGACGCACAAGAAACCGCAAAACAATACACACCAGCAAACAGTGAAGATGCCTACATAGATGCACTGACCAAACTCTACAATCGAGTTGGGTTTACTAAGCGTCTTGAGCAGTTCATTCACAACGATACGCCGGTGGTGATGCTCTACTTAGACATTGATAACTTTAAAAATATCAATGACTCACTTGGTCATCACATCGGTGACAAGGTGATTAAAGAGGTCGCTTCGCGTCTTAAACGCTTACTGCCTCGTAAGGCCGTGATTGGACATTTAGGCGGGGATGAGTTTGGTATTATCCTTCCAGAACCTGAACATCAGCGAACACCTGAAATGCTCGCTGAAAAGATCATTTCCCTGATCAATCAACCCTTCGATCTTCACCACTTTAGCAAGCGCTTAGCCTGCTCTATTGGTAGTGTGAGCTTTCCTCAAGATGGTACTGATGCTCGTATCTTGCTGCAAAATGCAGACACAGCAATGTATGAAGCGAAAGATCGTGGTCGTAATCGTCTGATCAAGTTCAACGAACAGATGAATAAAGAAGCGCGTATGCGACTGTGGCTTGAGATAGAGCTCCAAAAAGCACTGCAACAAAATGGACTTGAGGTTTGGTATCAACCGAAAGTGAATGCCCGTGATTTCACCATCAACGGCGCTGAAGCTCTGGTACGTTGGAAGCATCCTGTCGAAGGTTATATCAGTCCGGCCGCGTTCATTCCTGTGGCGGAACGAGCAGGGCTTATTGAACAACTTGGCCGAGTGGTAATGCGTGAAGTATTTGCTACGGTTAAGCGCTGGAAGATGCAAGGTATCCTTCCAGGTCGAGTGGCTATCAACCTTTCACCAGAACAGTTTGGTAACCCGAAACTGATTGATTACATGGAAAAGCTACTGCGTTCGACCGAGCTTGATCCAAGTGCGATTACGTTCGAGCTAACGGAAAGTGCGGTGATGAGTGATAGTGAACACACACTCCAAATGCTTAACGCCATCAAGAAACTTGGCTTTGCTCTCTCCATTGATGATTTTGGTACAGGTTACTCTTCACTGTCTTACCTTGCTCGCTTCCCAATTGATGAGCTTAAGATAGACCGTGCTTTCATCTCTGATATCGATACCCTACCAAAGCAAATCACCGTAATTGAAAACATCATCAACCTAGGTAAATCTCTCGATTTGACCGTGGTTGCTGAAGGTGTCGAAACCAGTGAGCAAGCAACTCTGCTATCGAACCTCAACTGTAGTTCGATTCAAGGCTTCCACTTCTACCGTCCGCAACCAAAACAAGATGTCGAAGAGTTGTTTGCCCAAAACCGCCGTCATAAGAACTAATCAAGTACCTCATATTTAAACCAAGCCAACATGTAAAACGGTCACTCGTCAGTACCTCAAACGGAGTAAAAGCAGATTTATCCATCTAAACCTGCCTTACATCAATTCCGTCATTCACAATTCTTCATAAAATGCTCGCTTCAACTTAATTCTACTGGTAGTGAGCAAATGGAACTCTTATGCCCAGCGGGTAACTTACCTGCTTTGAAAACCGCTATTGATTGTGGTGCGGATGCTGTCTATATCGGATTCAAAGACGATACCAATGCCCGACACTTTGCAGGCCTAAACTTTGCGGGTAAAAAGCTCGATCGTGCTGTGCAGTATGTGCATGACCACAACAAGAAAATTCATGTTGCCCTAAATACGTTTGCTCACCCAAATGGCTTCGACCGTTGGACTAATGCCGTAGACAACGCCGCTGCTCTGGGTGTTGATGCGCTGATCATCGCAGACATCGCGGTGCTTGAGTACGCAGCAAATAAGTATCCAGATCTCGAACTGCACCTATCAGTGCAAGCATCTGCGACCAATGCGGCGGCTATCGACTTCTACCATAAAAACTTCAACGTTAAGCGTGTCGTACTACCGCGTGTGTTGTCGATTCATCAGGTCAAACAGCTTTCTCGTAACATCACTTCTGACGTTGACCTTGAAGTATTCGCTTTTGGTAGCTTGTGCATCATGGCAGAAGGCCGTTGCTACCTCTCTTCATACATGACAGGCGAATCACCAAATACCGTTGGTGCTTGTTCTCCCGCAAAATACGTTCGCTGGCAAGAAACAGAAACTGGCCTCGAGTCTCGCTTGAACGAAATCCTTATCGATAAGTATGAAGCAGGTGAGAACGCAGGTTACCCAACGCTGTGTAAAGGCCGCTTTGAAGCCGAGATCGATGGTGAACGTAAGCGCTATCACGCACTTGAAGAGCCCACCAGCCTCAACACGCTATCCATGTTGCCTGAGCTTTTCGCGGCAAACGTTGCCTCAGTGAAGATTGAAGGTCGCCAACGCAGCCCGGCTTATGTTGAACAAGTCACTCGCACTTGGCGCGCAGCTATCGATCGCTACTTAGCGAACCCAGAACAATACCAAGTGGAACAAGCTTGGAATGCGACACTGGCGAATGTATCTGAAGGTACACAAACCACGCTTGGCGCTTATCACCGTAAATGGCAATAGAGCCAAATGGAGAACTCAATGAAATACGCATTAGGCCCTCTACTTTATTTTTGGCCAAAACAAGACGTTGAAAGCTTCTATGAGCAAGCGAAATCAAGCTCTGCCGATATCATCTACCTAGGTGAAGCGGTGTGTTCAAAGCGTCGTGAGATGAAAGCGAAACACTGGATGGACATTGCTAAAGAGCTGTCGGCTTCAGGTAAGCAAGTCGTACTTTCCACCATGGCATTGCTAGAAGCACCAAGCGAAGTCAACATCATGAAGAAGTACAT
The DNA here is from genome assembly GCF_041474275.1 of Vibrio sp. 10N.222.52.B7. Classification (NCBI taxonomy): domain Bacteria; kingdom Pseudomonadati; phylum Pseudomonadota; class Gammaproteobacteria; order Vibrionales; family Vibrionaceae; genus Vibrio; species Vibrio sp. 10N.222.52.B7. The sequence goes on from NZ_JBFRTU010000022.1 coordinate 9,772, forward strand.
CGATAACGGTGACTTTGCGATCGAAGCCAATGATGTGTCTGCAATTCAACTGGCCAGCGAAAGCAAAGTACCTTTCGTGGTTGGCCCGGCAGTAAACACCTACAACGCACGCACCCTGAACCTATTCTTGAAACAAGGCATGACGCGTTGGTGTATGCCGGTTGAGCTTTCTCGCGAATGGCTAAGCAACGTAATGACCCAGTGCGAAGAGCTAAATATTCGTAACAAGTTCGAAGTTGAAGTGTTTAGCCACGGCTACCTGCCGCTTGCTTACTCAGCACGCTGCTTTACCGCTCGCGCTGAAAACAAAGCTAAAGACGATTGCGAAACCTGCTGTATCAAGTACCCAACAGGGCTACAAGTAGAAAGCCAAGAAGGCCAATCAGTCTTCAACCTTAACGGTATTCAGACGCAATCAGGCTACTGCTACAACCTAGTCAATGATTTACCGAACATGCACGACCTGGTTGATGTGGTTCGTTTAAGCCCTCTCGGTATCGATACCTTCTCTGAAATCAATAACTTCAGAGCGAACGAGCAAGGTCAAAAACCGATGAAGATTGAAAGCCGCCAATGTAATGGTTACTGGCATCAGCTTGCAGGTTTAGACGTTAAGAACATCTAGTTCCTCGCATTGGACTAACCAGCAACAGATACAAAAAAGGTCTAGCGTTCGCTAGACCTTTTTAATGCGACTTAAGAAACACGGCCTATGCCGTCGCTGTTTCCATCGGTGAGGCATCGAGCTTCTTTAAGTCTTTGTAGAGCATTACCATCACCACCACACTTAGTGCGATGTTAGACAGTGGGTACGCAATCCAGATCCCCGGCACACCATACAACTTAGGCATAATGTACAAGAACGGTAGTTGGATAAGCATATTACCTATAGTCACAAACATCGCCTTGCTGCCCTTGTTCACCGATTGATAGTAAGCAGCTGCGACTACCAAGAAGCCATCCAGCGCCAGTGCAAACATGTGTAGTCGAATACCCAACACGGTGTACTCAACTAACTGAGGTTCGTCTGAGTTAAATACTGATACAAACTCCCGTGGGAACGCATTGAGAAGTAGCACGAACGCCACACCAATCAATACTGAACTCATCATCGCTATCTTAAGTAACTTACGGATGTTCGCTTGGTTACGCGCACCATGGTTGTAGCTCACCAAAGGTTGCATGCCGTTGGCGATACCTTCAGCCGTGAGATAATAAACCGTCACGATGTAGCCCAAAATCGCGTAAGCACCGATCATCAACTGGTCGCCATATTGAGAGAACAACGCATTGTGCAACGCCACCATCATCGAACCATAAGCGTACATAAAGAAGCTTGATGTACCAATGGCGAAGATTTGTGGAATCACATCCAGCTTCAATCTCAACTCATTCCAACGTAAACGTAGGTTTGCTCGACGCGAGAAGAAGTAAGCCAAGCCGAGAGCCGTTACTACAAACTGGGCAATCGCTGTTGCTAATGCTGCACCCATCAACTCCCAGCCATAGAGAGCGATAAACAGGTAATCGAGCACGATATTAATCACCGCACCAACGATCATCAGTATCGTCGCTAAGTTCGGACTGTCATCGTTACGCAGTAGAAACGGCATCGCGATCGAACCTAGCGTGAAGACACTAGCACCAATCAGAATGTGTAAGTACTGCAGACCAAGTTCATACACTCGCCCTTCAGCGCCCTGCCAAAGCAAGAAGTTATCAGCAAACAAGAACAGCAATGCAGAGACAATAGGCGTTATCGCTAACAACAAGGTTAAGCCCGTTGCTAAGATCTGCTTAGCGCCTTGAGTATCTTTTTCACCTTGGCGAATCGAGACAAGCGCACCTGTGCCCACACCCACCAACATACCAATACCAAGAATCGAACCAATCACAGGCCACGCAACATTGATACCTGCAAGTCCATCAGCCCCCACATAGCGGCCAATGAAGATGCCATCCACCACTTGGTACAGGCCATTAACCAACATGGCCGCCACGGTAGGGATTGTGTATCGCCAAAATTGACGACTAATTGAGTTACTCATTTCTTACTCTACTTTCATTTGTGAGTCGCATATCAACAAGATATGACTCGAAAAATTAGTTAACAAGGCTAACTAAATATCTAAATTATTTACTTTAAAGCTTTATTTAATAATAGGTTTAACTGCTGAGATTCTTGCTCAGACAAACGGCTTTCCAGTATCTGTGCCATGACCTGATAGATCTTACTTTCTTCTTCCAAGCCGACTTCCGCTTTGCTGGTCAGTACGACCAACTTAGACCTCGCATCTTCGAGCGAAGCTTTACGCTCAACGAGACCTTTTCTCTCTAACCTTTGAACCATAGTAGTTGCTGAAGGCTTGGTTACTTGCATTTCAATCGCCAGATCTGTCAATCGGATCGGTTCAGGAGAGGCTTGAATGACCTTCAAATAGTCATATTCATTGAAGCTCAATTGGCAAATAGGATCTTTATTTACCTGAGTGCGCCATATCTTAGAGGCGAAGCGCTCAATCTTTTCTAAATTCTGGTTCAGCATACTCACCTAATCAAAGAATAGCATTTAGTTAGCAAGGCTAACTATTTTAGTGTTGTTTAAATAAAAAGCAATCAAAACGAGATGAAGATCATAAAAAAGGAGCATAAAAAAACCGCTGACAGACAGCGGCTTTTCGGAATCAAAATGTGTTGCTTACTTAGCGTTGGCTTCTTCTTCGGCCTCAGCCAGCTTAACTTGCGCTAAGTGCTCAGCTTTAAGTGTGGTGAAGATACGGCTTAACTCTAAGAAAGAGTAACGATGTTCTACGTATTCATACACGTTAAAAGAAACCGCTAACTTGTACAAAGAGATAGCATTCGCGTAATCACCATTCATATGGTAACGCTTAGCAAGGTAGAAGTACGTCTCTGTTAGACGCTGCGCAAGTAACGTGTTGTCACGAGTACCGGTTAAGATCGCCTTGAAAGCCTGCTCTTCAGTAATGTCATCAAGCATAATCGCGACTAATACCCAACCCCACTGCTCATCACGGCTCTCGTAACGTTTTTGCAAATCAAGCTTAGCCTGCTCTGGCGTCAGCTCATGCTGAATGATGTACAACCACAGAGCGCGAAACGGATCGCTAGGATCGTCGGCATAGTGCTTCATCATCTCTTCATTGGCTAAGTCGTAACGCTCGCCATAGTAAAGCGCGATAGAGCGGTTCCTTTCTGCGTAAGAGTTTGCAGGATCAAGCTCTAACGTAGAATCAAAAGATTCATAAGCCGCATCAAACTCCCCTACCTGCGTAAAGTAAACACCCAAAAGATTGAAGATATCAGGTTGAGCAGGGTTCAATGAAAGAGATTGGTTGAAGTCGAGACGCGCGAGATCACGCAGGCCAACACTGTCGTAGTAGTTACCACGTTCAAACAGCATCTTAGCTCGAACTTCATCGTTCAAATCTGGGCGCTGTAATAACTGACTAAGACGTGCAATTTGAACTTCTTGCTGAACGCTTGGTTGCAGTGGCACAGCCATCGGTGGATAAACCCAACTTGAGGTGTTATCTGATGTTGTCGCACAACCTGTTAGTACAAGCAGTAAACACATACTCGCGGTTTGAAACCATTTCACAAATAATTACTCCTGTTATGACCGCAATAAAAAAGGGGAGCGATATGCTCCCCTTTATAACATGCTTTGTTGACGATAGGTTAGAAATCACTAAAAAGCGATATCACCATCGACACACTGAGAATTACTCAGCAGCAGGTGCTTCGCCTTCAGCTGGCGTTTCAACTGCTTCTTTCATGCTTAGACGTACACGGCCTTGACGGTCAATTTCAAGAACCTTAACAGGAACTTCTTGACCTTCAGTTAGGTAGTCAGACACTTTCTCAACGCGCTTGTCAGCGATTTGAGAGATGTGTACTAGACCATCTTTACCTGGAAGGATAGTAACGAATGCACCGAAGTCAGCTAGACGAGCAACTTTACCTTGGTAAATGCGGCCAACTTCAACTTCAGCTGTGATCTCTTCGATACGACGGATAGCTTCTTTAGCAGCTGCGCCTTCAGTAGCAGCAATCTTGATTGTGCCATCGTCTTCGATTTCGATTGTAGTACCAGTTTCTTCACAAAGAGCACGGATAACTGCGCCGCCTTTACCGATAACATCTTTGATCTTATCAGAGCTGATTTTCATTGTGTGGATACGTGGAGCGAATTCAGAGATATCTTCACGAGCACCAGAGATAGCTTCATCCATTACAGAAAGGATGTGCTTACGTGCACCTTGCGCTTGGTTAAGTGCAATTTGCATGATCTCTTTAGTGATACCTTCGATCTTGATGTCCATTTGAAGTGCAGTGATACCAGCGTTAGTACCTGCTACTTTAAAGTCCATGTCACCTAGGTGATCTTCGTCGCCAAGGATGTCAGAAAGAACAACGAAATCGTCGCCTTCTTTAACAAGACCCATTGCGATACCCGCAACAGAAGCTTTGATTGGAACACCAGCATCCATAAGAGCTAGAGATGTACCACATACAGAAGCCATTGAAGAAGAACCGTTAGATTCTGTGATTTCCGATACAACACGAACTGTGTATGGGAATTCTTCAACAGAAGGCATTACTGCTTGGATACCACGTTTAGCAAGCTTACCGTGACCAATTTCACGACGCTTAGGAGAACCAACGAAACCAGTTTCACCTACACAGTATGGAGGGAAGTTGTAGTGTAGAAGGAAGTTGTCTTTCTTCTCACCCATCAGGCTGTCGATGATTTGAGCATCACGTTGTGTGCCAAGCGTTGCAGTAACAAGTGCTTGAGTTTCACCACGAGTGAATAGAGAAGAACCGTGTGTACGTGGAAGAACACCAGTACGTACGTCTAGCGCACGAACCATGTCTTTTTCACGGCCATCGATACGTGGGTTGCCAGCGATGATGCGGCTACGTACTACGTTTTTCTCTAGAGAACCAAGCATGCCGCGGATTTCGCGCTCATCTAGGTTTTCGTCTTGTGCAATTAGAGCTTCAACAACGTCGTTCTTGATTACGCCAACTTGCTCGTAACGAGCCATTTTCTCAGTGATCTGGTACGCGTCAGATAGACGAGTTTCAGCAAGTTCAGCAACTTGAGCTTTAAGCTCAGTGTTAACTGCTGGTGCTTCCCAGTTCCAAGATGGAGTTGCAACTTCAGCAGCAAACTCGTTGATTGCTTTGATTACAACTTGTTGTTGGTCGTGACCGTAAACAACAGCTGAAAGCATTTCTTCTTCAGATAGGTTATCTGCTTCAGATTCAACCATAAGTACTGCGCCTTCTGTACCAGACACAACTAGGTCTAGTTTAGAGTTTTCAAGCTCAGTATTTGATGGGTTAAGAACAAGTTCGCCGTCGATGTGACCAACACGTGCAGCACCGATAGGACCATTGAATGGAGCACCAGAGATAGCAAGCGCAGCAGATGTTGCGATCATAGTGATCATGTCTGGGTTTACGTCAGGGTTGATAGAAACAACCGTAGCGATAACTTGAACTTCGTTTTTAAACGCACTTGGGAAAAGTGGACGAATTGGACGGTCAATCAGACGAGCTGTTAGTGTTTCGCCTTCAGATGGACGACCTTCACGCTTGAAGAAACCACCAGGGATTTTACCCGCAGCGTATGTACGCTCTTGGTAGTTTACTGTTAGTGGGAAGAAGTCTTGACCTGCAACTGCTTCTTTCTTAGCAACAACAGAAACGAATACTGAAGTATCGTCCATAGTCGCCATTACAGCAGCAGTAGCTTGACGTGCAATTACGCCCGTTTCTAGAGTAACGGTGTGGTTACCGTACTGGAACGATTTTACAACTGGTTTTTCAAACATTGTATATCCTTAGCTCTAAAGTCAGACTTTAGATTAAGTGAATAATGACTCAAGACATTACCAATCGCGACTAGTGAAAAGGGACTTAGGATGGTGACTCTTTGTATGTGTTCATACGCCGAATTAAGACCAAATCCGCCTTTGAATAGTCGCGACCTATTGGCCGACATCTGTGACTGTAATCTCTTGAGAGGTTGATTGCCAAACGCTGAAAACGCTATAGGCGGGCGTAGTATAAACTATTTTTATTAGGAGATATATTTCCTATCAGAAAAAGCCAGATGATATTCTGAGCATCCAGCCTAGCATTTTCTTACAGGCACAAAAAAAGGAGCATAAATGCTCCTTTTCTTCAAACTGTCTTTGCAGACATCGCTATTAGCGACGTAGGCCTAGACGCTTGATTAGGTCTTGGTAACGAGCAAGGTTTTTGCCTTTCAAGTAATCAAGAAGCTTACGACGGCTAGAAACCATACGTAGTAGACCACGACGGCTGTGGTGATCGTGTTTGTGCGCTTTGAAGTGACCTTGTAGGTGGTTGATAGAAGCAGTAAGTAGTGCTACTTGTACTTCTGGTGAACCTGTGTCGCCTTCAGATTGTGCGTATTCTGCAACGATTGCTGCTTTAGTTTCTGCATTCAGAGACATAATTCTCTCCTGATAAGAGTAAGTTTATATTTGTAGCAGCCAATCTCTGATTCAGCCGCTACGCGAGCCGAGGATTATAGGGAAGTTTGTCAGTTGGTGCAATAACAATCGAACCCATTAAAAACGAAAAAAGCGAACCACCTAAATTAGGCGTTCGCTTTCTATCTTATTTGCTCGCTTTTCACGACTCAGCGCTAAGATCCGATGTAAGCGCTACGCTTGTGGCTCTTCATCTCTGAAAACAACCAAACGCTTCGGTGCAACTCGGCCATCTTCAGCAATCTGAGCTACGCCGACAAACAGCTTCTCTTCGCCACTTGTCATACGAACCGTGCCTTCAGTTGGCGCACCAGCAACCTGAACTGGCATACCGTGCTGAACTAGGTCAGTCAGTTCCGCGTTCAGGTTTACTTCTGGTAAGTCTTCAACGGCAGTGTCCATTGGCATCAGCAGTGGATCAAGCAGCTCTTTCGGTGCAATTTCTTGCGCCTGTGCTTGCTCTAGGATCTCGTTTAACTGCTCCAAAGTCACCATACGCTCGTATGGGTACTTTGCGACACCTGTACGACGAAGCATGGTCACGTGAGCACCACAACCTAGCATTTCACCAAGGTCGTCGGTAATTGTGCGGATGTATGTGCCTTTCGAACAGTGCACTTCCATTTCAACTTCATCACCTTCAAAGCGAAGCAGTTCAATAGAGTACACAGTGATCTTACGAGACTCACGAGGAACCTCGATACCTGCACGTGCGTATTCGTACAAAGGCTTACCTTGATACTTCAATGCCGAAAACATTGATGGTATCTGATCGGTTTCACCCTTGAAGCTCGCAATGCAACGTTCAAGCTGTTCTTGAGTCACGTTAACATCACGTGTCTCTACCACTTCACCATCAGAGTCAGAGGTATTGGTACGCTCACCAAGCTTAGCGATAACAACGTAGCGCTTATCAGAATCTAGAAGAAACTGAGAGAACTTCGTTGCTTCACCAAGACAAATTGGCAGCATGCCAGTCGCAAGAGGATCCAGAGCACCGGTGTGCCCTGCCTTCTCTGCAAAGTAAATACGCTTTACTTTTTGCAGTGCATCATTAGACGAAATGCCAGTCGGCTTATCTAATAGAATTACCCCGTTGATAGGGCGACCTTTACGACGGCGAGCCATTACTCTTCGCCCTTAGACTGAGCTTCGTCAGTGCGGCCAGCTTCTTCTTGCTTACGCTTATCATCGTTCAGAACTTCACTTACTAGGTTAGACATACGCATGCCTTCTACTAGTGTGTTGTCGTAAGTAAAACGAACTTCAGGCGTTAGACGGTGGCGAATACGCTTACCAAGAGCCATACGAACTGGCACTTCATGCTCTTTAAGAGCTTTAAGGCATGATTCCGGTGTTTGCTCACCAACACATAGGAAAGTCACGAACACTTTTGCGTAAGCAAGGTCACGAGACACTTCTACGTCTGAGATAGTTACCATACCAATACGTGAGTCACGAACTTCACGTTGTAGGATAAGCGCAAGCTCTTTTTGAAGCTGCTGAGACACACGTTGTGTGCGGCTAAATTCTTTTGACATTTTCTTTTCTCACTTAGAAAGATGGGGGGCTTGGTAATAACCAGCCCCCCATGGTGTATTCAACAACCGATTACTTATTACCTTTACTAGTAATGTTAGTAACCTTAGTCAATATGTCGAGTCGTACAGACTGATTAGTCTAGAGTACGTTTAACCTCAACGATTTCGAATACTTCGATCTGGTCACCAACGCGAACGTCGTTGTAGTTCTTAACGCCGACACCACACTCGTAACCGTTCTTAACTTCTTGAACGTCATCTTTAAAGCGACGAAGTGACTCTAGTTCACCTTCGTAGATAACAACGTTTTCACGAAGTACACGGATTGGGTTGCTACGCTTAATCGTACCTTCAGTCACGATACAACCAGCGATTGCACCAAGTTTAGGCGACTTAAATACGTCACGAACTTGTGCAAGACCAATGATCTCTTGACGGAATTCAGGAGCAAGCATACCGCCCATCGCCTGTTTAACTTCGTCAATTAGTTGGTAAATGATTGAGTAGTAACGTAGATCTAGGTTTTCGTTCTGAACCGTGTTACGCGCAGTTGCGTCAGCACGAACGTTGAAACCAAGGATGATAGCGTTAGAAGCTGCAGCAAGCGTTGCATCAGTTTCAGTAATACCACCAACACCAGAACCTACGATGTTCACTTTCACTTCGTCAGTTGACAGTTTCAGTAGAGAGTCAGCAATCGCTTCTACAGAACCTTGAACGTCAGCTTTAAGTACCACGTTAAGCTCAGCAACTTCGCCAGCCGTCATGTTCGCGAACATGTTCTCTAGTTTCGCTTTTTGTTGGCGAGCTAGTTTAACATCACGGAATTTACCTTGACGGTAGTTCGCAACTTCACGTGCTTTACGCTCATCACGTACAACAGTCGCTTCATCGCCTGACGAAGGAACACCAGAAAGACCTAGAATTTCTACAGGAATAGATGGACCTGCAGTTTCGATGTCTTTACCGTTTTCATCACGCATTGCACGAACACGGCCGTACTCTTGACCACAAAGAACGATATCGCCTTTGTTTAGAGTACCAGACTGTACTAGTACTGTTGCAACTGGACCACGACCTTTATCAAGACGAGATTCAACAACAACACCAGACGCCATGCCTTCTTTAACCGCTGTAAGTTCAAGAACTTCAGACTGAAGAAGGATAGCTTCTAGAAGACCATCGATGTTTGTACCCTGTTTAGCAGAGATGTGAACGAAGATGTTCTCACCACCCCATTCTTCAGGGATAACGTCGTATTGAGCTAGCTCATTCTTAACGTTGTCTGGGTTTGCACCCTCTTTATCGATCTTGTTCACAGCAACAATCAGAGGAACGCCTGCCGCTTTCGCGTGCTGGATTGCTTCGATTGTTTGTGGCATTACGCCATCGTCTGCTGCAACTACAAGTACAACGATATCTGTCGCTTGAGCACCACGAGCACGCATAGCTGTAAACGCCGCGTGTCCAGGAGTATCAAGGAAAGTGATCATACCGTTGTCAGTATCTACGTGGTAAGCACCAATGTGCTGCGTGATACCGCCAGCTTCGCCAGAAGCAACGTGTGCTTTACGAATGTAATCAAGTGTTGAAGTTTTACCGTGGTCAACGTGACCCATGATAGTAACAACAGGAGCACGACCTTCAGCGATAGCATCGCTATCACGGTCAGCTAGTACTGCTTCTTCAAGTTCGTTTTCTTTACGTAGGATTACCTTGTGACCCATTTCTTCAGCAACAAGTTGTGCTGTTTCTTGGTCGATCACTTGGTTGATAGTCGCCATAGCGCCCATCTTCATCATTACTTTGATAACTTCAGTTGCTTTAACTGACATTTTGCTAGCCAGTTCAGAAACAACGATAGTTTCGCCGATAGCAACGTCAGATTTAGCAACAGTTGCTGACTTATCGAAGCCTTGCTGCATTGAAGTTGGTTTAGCAAGCTTACCTTTACCGCCACGACCACGCTGGTTACGACCACCACGGTTGTTTGCAGGTTGGTTAGCAGGAGCTGCTTTCTTCTTGCGACGACGAGGTGCTTTCTCATCTTTCTTATCTGCCGCATCTTCAGCTTCACGAGCGTAAGTAGAAGTAGTCACATGGTAATCCGCAGATTTCTCTTGCTCTTTCTTCTTCTTCTCTTCTTCAGACCAACGTTCTTGGTTCTCTTCTGCTAACTTACGAGCTTCTTCAACAAGCTTAGCTGCTTCAGCTTCTGCTTTACGAGTTGCTTCTAGCTCTTGACGAGCTTTAAGTTCATCCGCTTCTTTTTTCGCTTGTGCGTTAGCGTCTGCATTTTTTGAATTCATGTCTTTTTTAGCCTTTTCAGCTTGTGCGCGTTGAGCCTTCTCTTCAGCTTCACGTTTTGCATCCGCTTCACGTGTTACTTTTTCTTCAGCTTCGCGCTGTGCTTTCTCTGCAGCATCACGTTTCGCTTGCTCTTCAGCATCGCGTTGTGCTTTCTCTTCCGCTTCACGATTAGCTACTTCCTCAGCTTCACGTTTCGCTTCATCTTCAATAGTGCTGCGCTTCACGTAAGTACGCTTTTTACGTACCTCTACTTGAACATCCTTACTCTTACCGCCTCCAGCGGCAACACTTAGCGTGCTGCGGGTCTTGCGTTGAAGAGTTAAACGAGTCGGTTCTGTTTCGCCTGAAGTATCGCCGTGCTCCTTTTTAAGGTGCGTTAGCAATGTTTGCTTCTCTGAATCAGTCACTTGATCCGACCCTGCTTTCTTCATGCCTGCATCAGCAAGTTGTTCAATTAAGCGGTCAACTGGCGTACCAATCTCTTCACTCAGTGCTTTAACTGTTAATTGTGTCATACCGCTTTCTCTCCTTGCTGAATTATTCTTCGTCGCCGAACCAACAGATGTTACGCGCAGCCATAATTAGCTCGCCTGCACGCTCTGCAGTTAGGTCTTCGATGCCTTCTAGTTCATCAACGCCTTGGTCAGCTAGGTCTTCCAGTGTCGCAACGCCTTTTGCTGCTAGCTTGTAAGCCATTTCACGCTCAAGACCTTCAAGTGCAAGTAAGTCTTCAGCAGGCTCAACACCGTCGAAAGTTTCTTCTTTCGCTAGCGCTAGAGTAGTCAGTGCGTCTTTTGCGCGGTTACGTAGTTCTTCAACGATACCTTCGTCTAGACCGTCTACTTCAAGAAGCTCGTTCACAGGAACGTATGCTACTTCTTCAAGCGTAGAGAAGCCTTCTTCAACAAGCATTTGAGCAAAGTCTTCTTCAATGTCTAGGTGCTTCATGAAGTTTTCAATAGAGGCAACTGCTTCTTCTTGGTGCTTCTTCTCAAGATCAGCAACAGTCATTACGTTCAGTTCCCAACCAGTAAGTTGAGACGCTAGACGTACGTTTTGACCGCTACGGCCAATCGCTTGTGCTAGGTTATCCGCTTCAACAGCGATATCCATAGAGTGTGCGTCTTCATCAACGATGATTGAAGCAACATCAGCAGGAGCCATTGCGTTGATTACGAATTGAGCCGGGTTATCATCCCAAAGAACGATATCGATACGTTCACCACCAAGATCGTTAGAAACAGCTTGTACACGTGCGCCACGCATACCAACACACGCACCAACTGGGTCAATACGTTTGTCGTTTGTTTTCACAGCGATTTTAGCACGAGAACCAGCGTCACGTGCAGCACCTTTAAGTTCAATTAGCTCTTCACCAATCTCAGGCACTTCAACACGGAATAGTTCAGCTAGCATTTCTGGCTTCGAACGAGTAACGAAAAGCTGGAAACCACGAGCTTCTGGTTTAACTGCGTAAAGAAGACCACGAACACGGTCACCTGGACGGAAGTTTTCACGAGGAAGTTGGTCATCACGAAGGATTACCGCTTCAGCGTTGTTACCTAGGTCTAGAATAATAGTGTCACGGTTAACTTTCTTAACTGCGCCAGTTACTAGCTCGCCTTCGTTATCGATGAACTGCTCAACGATTTGAGCGCGTTCAGCTTCACGTACTTTCTGTACGATAACTTGCTTAGCCGTTTGAGTCGTAATACGGTCAAACGTTACTGATTCGATATCATCTTCAATGAAACCGCCAAGTTCGATCTCTGGGTCATCGTACTTTGCAGCTTCAATAGAGATTTCTTTTGTTGGGAATTCAACTTCCTCAACAGCTTCCCAACGACGGAAAGTTTCGAAATCACCCGTTTTACGGTCAATTTCAACACGAACTTCAATTTCTAGTTCGCTTTTCTTTTTTGTTGCCGTTGCAAGCGCGATTTCAAGCGCTTCAAAAATACGCTCACGAGGAACTGCTTTCTCATTTGAAACAGCTTCTACTACCGCCAAAATTTCTTTGTTCATTAATCTAGCCTCTTAAGCTCTTCTCTCTAGGAGAACTAAAATTTAGGGATCAGGTTAGCTTTCGCAATATTGCTCAGGACGAATTCTTCTTCTTGTCCTTCAACCAATACTTTCACTGTCTCGCCTTCGATAGATTGGATATCACCTTTCCATTTACGACGGTTGCCGACAGCCATTTTCAAAACGATGCTTACCTCGTGACCAATAAATTGTTGGTAATGCTCTGCTTTGAACAGTGGTCTCTCTAAACCTGGTGAAGACACTTCAAGGTTATAAGCCACTGAAATTGGATCTTCAACGTCCATTACGGCACTTACTTGGTGGCTAACTTCAGCGCAATCATCTACATTGATACCGTTTGGTGAATCGATGTAAATACGTAGCGTTGAGTGCTCACCAGCACGAATAAATTCTAATCCAACTAACTCATAACCTGATGCTGCTACTGGAGCGTCAAGCATTTCAGTAAGTTGTCTTTCTAAACCAGTCATTTAACCACTCCAGAAACAAAAAAAGGGCTCAAAGCCCAATTTAAATTCCAAGCAAACATTATCTAAATACATTTACAAATGCTTAGATAACAAAAAACCCCGTATAAGCCGGGGTTTTTGTTGCTGGACCCTTATATGTTAAGTGCCATCACATTCGATATCGCACCTAACTCACAGTGAGGTTCACACTGTGCAAACTTGCTACCAATACAAGCTATATAATAGCATTGAAATTGGTTGCGGGAGCCGGATTTGAACCGACGACCTTCGGGTTATGAGCCCGACGAGCTACCAAACTGCTCCATCCCGCGTCCGACTTGCGAGCATTATACGCCCAACAAGATGTTTTACAAGTTTGTAAACATGGTGCCGAGAGAGGGACTCGAACCCTCACACCCTAAGGCACTAGCACCTCATGCTAGCGTGTCTACCAATTTCACCATCTCGGCATCAAATCTTTACAGATTATTGTGGAATTTCGTCGCCTTGCGCCGGAACTTCACTCACTGCATCATCAGCTTGTTGAATCACCTGACCTTGGGTCGGGTCAATCCATTGTGACTCAGTTTTATGTGTAGACATATTACCAAGCACTAAGCTAAGGATAAAAAATGTAGTTGCAAAAATTGCAGTCATTCGGGTAAGGAAATTTCCTGAGCCACCAGCACCAAACACAGTGTTTGAAGCGCCAGCACCGAAAGAGGCTCCCATATCTGCGCCTTTACCTTGTTGAATCAACACTAGGCCAATTACACCAAGCGCTGCCAACAGGTAAATCACAAGTAGAACTGTAAACATTTTTCCACCTATGTTCCTAATTGTTGAGCCAGCGCCGTTCAAAAAACTATTTTTAAGAACAAGGCTAGCGACCTCCTAACTGAAGGCCGAGCAATACTAGCGAATGCGACGATGGCTGACAAGGAGAATTTGCTAAAAAATAAGCCTTTACCAAGTGAATGGTCAAAAAAAGGTCAAAAGCGACACAAAACTCATTTATGTCTCTTTTGACCGTGATATCTTTTGACCGTGATATAAGTCAACCACTTCTAATCACAAGCGCTATTCGCTGCGCCAGCTAAGTAAAAGGTTAAATTAGCAGTTTGCTTTTACTGCATCTGCAATCTTAAGCGCTGATGCTTGAACAAGCTCTGCATCTTCGCCTTCAACCATGACACGCAGTAGTGGCTCGGTACCAGACTTGCGTAATAGTACACGGCCTTTCTCGCCAAGCTCTGCTTCTACTTCAACAACCGCTGCTTTTACCGCTTCGGCTTCTAGTGGGTTTGAATCTCCGCTGAAACGAACGTTTTCTAGAACTTGAGGGTACAACGTCATGCCCTGAGACAACTCATTCAGTGTCATTTCGCTATCAACAACTGAAGCCAAAACTTGCAGAGCAGCAACGATAGCATCACCCGTCGTCACTTTATCTAGTAGGATAACGTGCCCCGAGTTTTCAGCGCCGATCTTCCAGCCTTTAGCAAGAAGCTGTTCCATTACGTAACGGTCACCAACAGCAGCACGTACAAACGGAATACCTAACTGCTTAAGGCCGTTTTCCATACCCAGGTTGGTCATTAGTGTACCAACAACGCCGCCTTTCAACTCACCGCGACGCAGTGCATCACGAGCAATAATGTAAGCGATTTGGTCGCCATCAACTTTGTTGCCTAGCTCGTCAACCATGATGATACGGTCACCATCACCATCAAAGCCAAGACCTAATGCCGCTTTTTCTTCAAGCACTTTTGCTTGCAGAGCACGTACATCCGTCGCACCGACTTCGTGGTTGATGTTAGTACCGTTTGGCTCAACACCAATCGCAACGACCTCAGCACCCAGTTCTTTAAATACAGCAGGCGCAATGTGGTAAGTCGCACCATGTGCACAATCGATAACGATCTTCATGCCAGCTAATGTCATTTTATGTGGGAACGTACTTTTACAGAACTCGATGTAACGGCCAGCCGCATCGTTCAAACGTACTGCTTTACCTAGCTCTGAAGAATCAACACATTCGATGTCTTTATCCAACTCTGCTTCAATTGCCAACTCGATATCGTCCGGCAGTTTTGTTCCCTCAGAAGAGAAGAACTTGATACCGTTATCGTAGTATGGGTTGTGTGATGCAGAGATAACAATACCGGCTTCAGCGCGGAAGGTTTGAGTTAGGTAAGCCACAGCAGGTGTTGGCATTGGGCCAGTAAACGTAGCCTGAAGACCAGCAGCAGCAAGGCCAGCTTCTAGCGCTGACTCAAGCATGTAACCAGAGATACGAGTATCTTTACCAATGATGACTTTCTTTGTGCCTTGCTTCGCAAGAACACGACCCGCAGCCCAGCCAAGCTTCAGAACAAAATCAGGTGTAATCGGGTACTGGCCTACTTTGCCACGCACACCATCTGTGCCGAAATAACGTCTTTTATCAGACATAGTGATTTTCCTTAATTATATTTAGTGATTGTTGTTCATCACTTCGATTATTTTCATCGCTTCCAGTGTCTCCTCGACATCATGAACGCGAATAATTTGTGCGCCTTTCATCGCGGCAATCGTCGCGCAAGTGACGCTTGCGACCATGCAGTCGGCCGGAACCTTGTCTAGCAATTTAAAGATCATCGATTTTCTCGACATCCCCGCTAAAACAGGTAAGCCTAACGAATGAAACTTTTCAAGGTGCGCTAATAGGTGGTAATTATGCTCAATGGTTTTACCAAAACCAAAACCAGGATCCAGAATCAGCTGATCTTTTGATATACCAACAGCCTCACAAGCCTCCACCCTTTCTTTTAAGAACGCTTCAACATCCATTAGGACATCATCGTAATTAGGGTTAGCTTGCATGGTTCTTGGCTGACCTTTCATGTGCATCAGGCAAACGGGCACATTAGCATCGGCGGCCGCTTCTAAAGCTCCGGGCTCTTGCAGTGCGCGCACATCATTGATCAAATCAGCCCCCGCTTCAACGGCTTGGCGCATCACTTCAGCTTTACTGGTATCAATGGAGATCCACACATCAAACTTAGCGCGAATTGCTTTAATGGCAGGAATAACGCGAGCGAGCTCTTCTTCTAAAGGAACGTCAGGCGCTCCCGGGCGAGTTGATTCACCACCAATGTCAATAATGCTAACACCAGCTTGAATCATTCGCTCTGCTTGCAGTAAAGCATTATCTAATGAATTGAATTTTCCGCCATCAGAGAAAGAGTCAGGCGTAACATTGAGGATACCCATCACATGTGGGCGGTCTAAAACGAGCGTTTTATTATGTGCTTTTAATATCATGGAAGGTGGGTCTTAAAGGTAAAAACATCTAGGGCTAGAAACAGAAAAACCCTGAGCGTACTCAGGGTTTTAATTTATAACTTAGCGATTAAGAATCTTTGTTTTGAGCATCATCTGTTTCAGATTTAACTTCTTCAACTTTCGACTCTTCAGCTTTTGGTTCCGCTTTAGCTTCTTCTGCCTTAGCTTCAGGTTTTGCTTCTTCCTTTGTAGGTTCAGCTTTTACCTGATCACCCCAACCAGCTGGATCACGAATCTCTTGCTTACGCTCCATCAAGTCATCAATTTGACCTGCATCGATCGTTTCGAACTTCATTAGAGCGTCTTTCATCGAATGCATGATATCCATGTTATCTTCAAGAATCTTCTTAGCTCTATCGTAGTTACGGTCGATAAGGATACGAATCTCTTCATCGATAAGCTTAGTCGTGTCATCAGAAACGTGCTTAGCTTGGCTCATGCCGCGACCTAGGAAAACTTCACCTTCTTCTTCTGCGTAAAGAAGAGGACCCAATTTCTCAGAGAAGCCCCACTGCGTAACCATCTTACGAGCAATATCAGTTGCACGTTCGATATCGTTAGACGCACCAGTTGACACTTTGTCTTTACCGTAAATAAGTTCTTCAGCAAGACGACCACCGTACAGGCTAGAAATCATAGACTCTAGATGTTGGCGAGACATGCTCACACGATCTTGCTCTGGCAAGTACATGGTTACACCAAGCGCACGACCACGTGGAATGATTGACACCTTGTACACTGGATCGTGTTCAGGTACCAAACGACCAACAATTGCGTGACCCGCTTCGTGGTAAGCCGTTGACTCTTTCACTTCTTCAGACATAACCATTGAACGGCGCTCTGCACCCATCATAATTTTGTCTTTCGCAAGTTCAAACTCAACCATAGATACATTGCGCTTGTTACCACGAGCAGCAAATAGCGCCGCTTCGTTCACAAGGTTCGCAAGATCTGCACCAGAGAAGCCTGGAGTACCACGAGCGATCAGCGACGGTTCAACATCACCTGATAGTGGCACTTTACGCATGTGTACTTTAAGAATCTGTTCACGACCACGTACATCCGGTAGACCAACCACAACTTGACGGTCAAAACGACCAGGACGAAGTAATGCAGGGTCTAGTACGTCTGGACGGTTAGTCGCAGCGATAACGATAATACCTTCGTTACCTTCGAAACCATCCATCTCAACCAACATTTGGTTCAGTGTTTGTTCACGTTCATCGTGACCACCACCAACACCAGCGCCACGTTGACGACCTACAGCATCAATTTCATCGATAAAGATGATACAAGGTGCCGCTTTCTTCGCTTGTTCGAACATGTCACGCACACGAGATGCACCAACACCAACAAACATTTCAACGAAGTCAGAACCAGAGATAGTAAAGAACGGTACTTTCGCTTCACCAGCAATCGCTTTTGCAAGCAATGTTTTACCCGTACCAGGAGGACCAACCAACAGGATACCTGTCGGGATCTTACCACCTAGCTTTTGGAAGCGGCTTGGGTCACGAAGGTAGTCCACAAGCTCTTTCACGTCTTCTTTTGCTTCGTCACAACCAGCAACATCAGCAAACATGGTTTTGATTTGTTCTTCGCTCATCATTCGAGCTTTACTCTTACCGAAAGACATCGCGCCTTTACCGCCGCCGCCGCCTTGCATTTGACGCATGAAGAAAATCCATACACCAATCAGTAAGATCATTGGGAACCATGAGATGAAGATAGTGCCAAGCAGGCTCTGCTCTTCAGGTGGTGTACCCTGAACTTTTACGTTTTGATTAATTAAGTCATCAAGTAGCTTTTGATCATAAACAGGCATGTAAGTTACATACTTAGAACCACCACCACGACGTGTGAAAGTGATTTCGCTGTTATTGAACTGTGCGTCTTGAATCTGGCCTTGGCCAACTTCCTGTACAAACGTGGTGTAATCTACTGCTCTGCCGTTACTTTCCCCAGGGCCGAAGCTCTGGAATACCGACATCAACACTACCGCGATAACAAGCCACAGAATTAAATTTTTTGCCATGTCACTCAAGGTGTAAGCCTCTCGATAACTAATTGTAATTAAAGGTAGGGTACTACAGTTTGTAACCTGTAGCCATGTTGTTAACTCTCACTCTTGGAAGAGAATCGTTAACCTTTGTAACCAGTGGCTACGATAAACACTTCACGAGATCGAGCTCGAGAAGAGTCGGGTTTTCTAACTTTTACTGTTTTAAACATCTCGCGGACGTCCTTAACGTATTGGTCAAACCCTTCGCCTTGGAATACTTTTACAACAAAACTACCATTGGTAGCTAGAACTTGTCGACACATATCCAAAGCTAATTCAACTAAATACATAGCTCTTGGCTGATCCACAGAATTGTTGCCTGCTATATTAGGTGCCATATCTGACATCACGACATCAACCATGTTTGGTTGTATACGTTCCAACAAGGCATCTAGCACAGCTTCTTCGCGGAAATCGCCTTGTAAAAAGCTAACACCAGCAATCGGATCCATTGGTAACAAGTCACACGCAATGATTTGTCCGTTGTCTCCAACAATCTTAGCAGCATATTGAGACCAACCGCCAGGTGCTGCACCCAAATCCACAATGGTCATCCCAGGAGACAGCAATTTATCTTTCGTTTGAATCTCTTCCATTTTGAAATAAGCACGTGAACGATAGCCTTTCTTTCTTGCTTCATTTGCGTACTTGTCGTCGAAGTGTTCCTTCAACCAACGGCCTGAACTGGCCGAGTGTTTCTGTTTGCTCATTGGATACCTAAATTGGAGGAAAGTACTAATTGCTGAATAAATTATAGTCTTCAGCTTTAGATGGCGTTAAAATAGGTTTTTTTCAACCCTAATAGTAAAGAAAATTGGCCGCGTAATGAACCTAAGTACCAAACAAAAGCAGCATCTAAAGGGCCTAGCTCACAGTTTAAAACCTGTTGTGCTAATGGGCGCAAATGGACTTACTGAAGCTGTTCTAGCGGAAATCGAATTAGCTCTAGACCACCACGAACTGATCAAGATTAAAGTTGCATCAGAAGACCGTGAGACTAAGCAACTGATTATCGATGCAATTGTACGTGAAACTAAAGCTGAGAAAGTACAGACTATCGGTAAAGTTCTAGTACTGTTCCGCCAGTCAGAAGCACGTAAAATCGAGATTCCACGTAAATAAGCGAGTTTGATATAAGCTAACTTCACTAATAGGAAGCCACAGCGCTTATCTTTTAGTGTAGCGTGAGAAACGAAAAAGGTCGCATTTAGCGACCTTTTTACTTATCAGAAACAAAGAAAATTCAATTAGATATATTCTACTTTGTCGATTTCGAAGTCTTTGTCACCACCAGGGGTAGAGATCATGACTTCGTCGCCTTCCATTTTACCGATAAGACCGCGAGCAATTGGCGATTTCACAGAAATGCGACCCGTTTTGATGTCTGCTTCGTCTTCTGAAACGATTTGGTAGCGGAACTCATCATCGGTATCCACATCAATCAGTGTCACTGTCGTACCAAAGATAATCTTGCCCGTATTATCCATTTGCGTTACATCGATGATCTGAGCCAGTGATAGCTTATATTCAATATCACGGATCTGAGCTTCACAAATACCCTGCTCTTCACGAGCGGCGTGGTATTCAGCATTCTCTTTCAGGTCACCTAGTTCACGTGCTTCACCAATAGCTGCTGAGATAACAGGGCGTAGCTTAAGTAGGCGATCTAATTCGTCACGTAGCTGCTGAGCGCCACGTACTGTCATTGGAACCTTTTCCATTTTTTACCTCTATGCCAAAGCTTTCTTTGGCCAACATAAATACACCCAACGTATTTATTGGGTGATAGAAACAAAACGATTTGACTTAGTGTAAACAAACTTTATGGCTAAATCACCTTTATTCCACTTTGCGTTATAAAAGCTTTATCTAGGTCTAAATTACAGACATCACAAAAATGAATAATAACCTCCCCATCAATAAGCGGAGAGCTAAATACCTAAAAAAACAAAAAACAAACAAAATAAACACAGATCACACTTTTATAAAATACACTCAAAAACAACCACTTAAACAAAAAAGATATAATAAAACAGTGTTCATTTTTTAGTTTTATATCATTTTACTAACTGACCATGGAACTTTAGAGGTAAAAAGTAACCCATGGATTGCACTGGCATTTTCAGACTTCTGTTCTAATCATGATTATGAAGCCTGATTAATACAGGCAATACACAAAAGGGTTCAAATCCTTAATAAAACTTCTATGGACAGTAATTAGGAAATAATAACATGAACAAGACTATGATCGCGCTTGCTGTATCTGCTGCAGCTCTTGCTACTAACGCAGTGGCAGCCGACGGTAAACAAGCTGGTGATATTGCCGGCACTTCTGTATACAGCTCAAACGGCACTTCTCTAGAGATCGGTGGTCGTGCGGAAGCTCGTCTATCGATGAAAGATGGCAAAGCTGAAGACAAAACACGTGTACGTCTTAACTTCCTAGGTAAAGTTGAAATCCAAGACGGCCTATACGGTGTTGGTTTCTACGAAGGCGAATTCACAACTGCTGAAAACGGCGGCTCTACTGATAACAACGACGGCGACATCACTAACCGTTACACATACGCTGGTATCGGCGGTACATTCGGTGAAGTTACATACGGTAAAAACGACGGTGCGCTAGGCGTTATCACTGACTTTACCGATATCATGTCTTACCACGGTAACTCAGCGGCAGACAAAATCGCAGTAGCTGACCGTTCAGACAACATGCTTTCTTACAAAGGTCAATTCCAAGACCTAGGCTTAAAAGCAAGCTACCGCTTCGCTGACCGTTCTGAAACTAGCGGTGAGTTCAACGACAACGGTAAAGATGGCTACTCTCTATCTGCTATCTACGCAATCGGTGATTCTGGCGTTAAGCTAGGTGCTGGTTACGCAGACCAAGATCAATCTAATGAATACATGCTTTCTGCATCTTACCGCATGAGCCACTTCTACTTCGCAGGTCTATTCACTGATGGTGAAAAACAAGCGACGACAGCAAACGGCGCTGAATACAGCAACAGATCTGTAGATTACACTGGTTACGAATTCGCAACTGCTTACACGCTAGATAAGACTGCATTTACACTAACGTACAACAATGCAGAAACTGACGGTGAAACTTCAGCTGACAACATTGCAATCGATGCAACGTACTACTTCAAGCCGAACTTCCGTACGTACATCTCGTACAACTTCAACCTAATCAGTGAAAATGATACGATCGGTACAACAAACCTAGTGTCTAACGGCAAAGCAAGCTCTGCAGACGCTGAAGACGAAATCGCTCTAGGTCTACGTTACGACTTCTAATTCTGATTACCTAATTGATTAATTAGTTAATTGAGAATCAAAACGCCCGCTCTCTAGCGGGCGTTTTTTATATCTGTATACTGAAAACATCAGCCATCCAAGACAATCTTCTATGCGCCTTCTATCCCCACTACTGCTATGTAGTTTTTCCATTAGCGCTTTATCTGTTAACGCATACGCCCCGCTAGATACACTGCCCGATGGTAGTAGTACGAGTTTGATCATCAAATCGTTAAGCAGTGGTTCAAGCGAGCTTAATACCAATAGCGATGACTTTTATCCACCAGCCAGCACGTTAAAACTGGTGACGGCTTTAGCGGCCAAGCTAGAGTTGGGAGATGACTTTCATTACACGACTAGCATTCTTCGTTCTGGCAATGATTCAATCATTTCATTTAGCGGCGACCCAACACTGCAACGTGAGCAGCTAAAAAGCCTGTTAACTCAATACGCTAAGTCTCAATCCAGAACCATCAAGGGCAATTTATATCTGGATAACACAGCTTATACCGGCTATCAGCGAGCGGTGGGGTGGCCTTGGGACATTCTAGGGGTTTGTTACAGCGCGCCTTCTAGTGCAATGACCTTAGACAGCAACTGCGCACAAGCCTCTATTTATACAAAAGGTAATGGCAACACTCGCGTTTATATTCCCGCTCACTATCCGATAGACGTGACGACCACCGCTGCCACGGTAACTCGCTCTGGGCAGAAGGCGACACAATGCGACTTGGAACTCATCACCACACCAGATAACGCTTACAAGCTCTCTGGTTGCTTGGTTGAGCGCAAAAAGCCACTGCCACTTAAGTTCGCCATTCAAAATCCAGAACTTTACACCTATCAAGTTGTTGCATCGCTTCTCAAAGAACTGAAAATAGAAGTAAAAGGTGATGTGATTATTGGTAAAAAAGAGAAAGCAGACAAAACCACGTTAGTCGCTAGTCACAACTCAGAAAAGCTTCCTGAACTGCTCGATATCATGCTCAAGAAGTCGGATAACCTTATCGCAGATAATCTAACTAAAACGCTAGGAGCGACATTTTATGTTCAACCAGGCAGTTTCAATAACGGTACTGAAGCGATAAAGCAGATATTGCTGACCAAGGCTAATATTGACCTCAGTAAAGCGCAGCTCGTCGATGGTTCAGGGCTATCTAGAAATAACCGAATGAGATCACAGACCATGGCTCAAGTGCTTCGTTATATCTGGGAAAACGATCAACAGCTCAACCTAATTGAGGCTATGCCTACATCAGGTGTAAATGGAACGCTCAAGTACCGTCCAAGCATGAGAAAAGCACCGATTCAGGGCAACATCACAGCCAAAAGTGGTTCTTTGTACGGAACGTACAACATGGCGGGATATGGTTTAGATGAGTCCGGGAAACCAAACTCTTTGTTTGTGCAGTTTATTCGTGATTACTTCCCTGAAGAGCAAGATCCAGACAGACCGGTAGAGGCTCCAATCACCCAGTTTGAGCGTGCTTTCTACAAAGATGTAGTTGAGTTCAGTCAAACACAAAGCAAATCGAAGTAATGTTTGGCTCTGTGTAAACTTCTACTCAAACAATAAAAATGGCGCTGAAGACCTTCAATCTGCAGCGCCATTTTTGTTTCTCAGATGTATTTAACTATTTTTATAGGTGCCCATTTTTATAAGAGCTAAGCAATTCCTAAAAATGAGTTCACCACAGTGAAGTAGATCCACATTCCTGAGATATCCACTATCGATGCAAGTACTGGACTTACTAACACCGCTGGATCAAGCTTAAATAACCTAGCAACTATCGGTAATCCGCCGCCGAGCACAGTTGATATGGTCACCTGAATGAATAGCGCTACCGCAATCGCTAACGCAATCATGTTGATGTCATAGCCACCTGTCGATTGGTTTTCACTGAATAGTAAAATACGCCCAATCATCACTACGGCAATCGCTAGAGCTAGACAAATTGCAACTCTAAACTCTTTCCACAGAACGTTAGCCCATTGGCGTTTTTTCAACTCACCTGTGGCTAAGGCTCTAATCACCAAAGTCGCGGCTTGTGTTCCGGTGTTACCACCAGCAGCAGCAATTACCGGCATGTAGATTGCCAAAAGTACCAACTGACTGAGAATGTCTTCATACTGAGCAATGATAAGCCCTGAGACGATTCCCAATAGTGCTAACGCAATAATCCAACCGATACGCTGCCTAACGTGGCTCATGACACCTGTAGAAAGATAGCCTTGCTGAGGTTCTACCTCTGAGTAGATCAGCCCTAGTTGGTGAGCTAGATGTCGAGAGCGCTTCTCAAAGCCCTGCTCTTCTAGCTCACTAAGTAAAGTCTGAATCGTACTCAAAGAGCATTGCCCCAGCACTAGCACCGCATCTTCGAGCGGCATTCGATTCAAAAGATTAATTTGTTGTTCACGTCCGTACTGTTGAAATGCATTCGATACAGCTTGGATGTCTTGCTCTGAGTACAGAGCTTCAATAGATAAAAAAGTGTTGTTCATTACCGTCATGGCGAATCTCCCGATTGGCAAAGGTAACGACCATCAAAACAAGTAGCCTACAGTAAGTACTTCACAAACATAAAGCGGTGTACACCAAGAGCGTAGAACTCGATACATAAAGCATATAACTGAGCGCACCAAGAGCTTAAAGCACTGGTGTGTCTACTTGTTAGAATCTAGAGTGTGGAAAAGAATGAAGGGAAAACAAAGATACCCTACCTGAACGGCAGGACAATAGATCAATACCGAGACAGGTTATTCTTCTCCATTCAAACTAGGAGGATGGTCGGTATTGTTCATAAAAATCTCCAGAATTACTGTCAATTTGACAGCGCGCATAGTGTAGCAATAGCCGTTCAAAAACTTCGTCAAATTCCTGTCAATAAATAGGGGTCAATAAAAAAGGCATCCGTAGATGCCTTTTATTAAATCATTGATGTACGTTATTACTTGATAGTAATACGAGCAAACTTACGCTTACCTACTTGGTAAACAGCTGTACCAGCTTCTGGTACCAGTTTGTTGTCTTCAACTTTCTCGCCTTCGATCTTAGCAGCGCCTTGCTTGATCATACGCATCGCATCAGAAGTCGAGTTTACAAGACCCGCTTCTTTTAGAACGTTCGCAATTGGCAGGCCTGCTTCGAATTCAAACTCCGGCATTTCATCAGGAACTTGGTTCTTAGCAAAACGGTTAACGAACTCTTGCTCAGCGGCTTCAGCATCTGCTTCACTGTGGAAACGAGCGATGATCTCTTTAGCAAGAAGCACTTTAACGTCACGCGGGTTCTTACCTGCATCAACGCCAGCTTTCAGTTCCGCAACTTCTTCAAGAGGACGGAAAGACAGCAGCTCGTAGTAGCTCCACATTAGATCGTCAGAGATAGACATGATCTTACCAAACATCTCGCTTGGTGCTTCGCTAATACCGATGTAGTTATGCGCAGACTTAGACATCTTCTTAACACCGTCTAGACCAACAAGTAGTGGCATCATTAGTACCGCTTGTGGTTTTTGACCTGCTGCTTTTTGCAGTTCACGACCCATTAGAAGGTTAAACTTCTGGTCAGTACCGCCAAGCTCAACGTCGCTCTCTAGTGCAACAGAGTCGTGACCTTGTAGAAGTGGGTACATGAATTCGTGGATTGCGATCGGTTGACCACCAGCGTAACGCTTTTTGAAGTCATCACGCTCAAGCATACGAGCAACAGTTTGGTTAGAAGCAAGACGAATCATGCCTTCAGCGCCAAGCTCAGATAGCCATTCAGAGTTGAAACGAATTTGCGTCTTCGCAGGATCTAGAATCTTGAATACTTGCTCTTTGTAAGTTTCAGCATTCTTCAATACGTCTTCGCGGCTTAGCGGTGGACGTGTTGAGTTTTTACCTGATGGGTCACCAACCATTGCAGTGAAATCACCGATAAGGAATGTCACTTCATGACCAAGCTCTTGGAAAGCGCGAAGCTTGTTAAAGATAACCGTATGGCCTAGGTGGATATCTGGAGCTGTTGGATCGGCACCCAGCTTAATGCGTAAAGGACGACCTTCTTTTAGTTTTGCAATCAGTTCGTCTTCTGGAATCAGTTCTTCTACGCCACGTTTGATCTCGGCTAGTGCAGCTTCAATACTCGCCATTCTTGTTCACTCCCACAGATTTGGCAAAAATACATTAATTAGACATCTTACTTGAATAGCGATGTATTTTGAAACCAGTTACACTATTCCGTCGTCGATTTTCATAATATTTACAGAACGAACTGGAACATGTTGTCTATTTTTGCACGCCTTCCTATTTTGCACCGGGCTTTTATCGCATTTTTTAGTGCCATAATTTTCGTCGCGATTTTCTTACTCCCCGACGTCAACAGTTTGCGTGACGATTCGGGCGCTTTAGTTGTAGGAAAACATTACCCACTGACTATCAATGCCTCTGCACTTATTAGCTCAAGTGACGCTCCACCGACCGCAGTGCTCAACTGGGAGAAATACACTGTTCGCTCTGGCGAAAGTACCTCTGTTTTATTTGAACGTATTGGCCTCTCATACCGCCTGCTGATCACGCTACTCAATACCAATGATGATATTAAGAAGCAGCTGTCTAACCTAAGACCTGGTGATGTCTTGCAGTTCGGCTTTGATGAAAACAACGACCTTATTCAGTTAAAACGACAACTTAGTGCGTTTGAAAGCTTCAAGATCACTAAATCTGGCGATTCTTTCTCATCAAGTTTCGACAAAAAAGAAGTGGCCTACCAATACAATTATGCCGAAGCCAACATCACCTCTAACTTCTGGAACGCTGGTGTAAGCGCAGGTTTAACCGCAAACCAAATTATGGAACTGGCGGGCATCTTCGGTTGGGATATCGACTTTGCGTTAGATATTCGTAAGAACGACAGCTTCAAAATCTTATACCAAGAGAAAGTGGTTGAAGGTGAAGTGGTTGGTCGCGGTAAGATCATGGCAGCCGTATTCAAAAACCAAGGTGATTCATTTACCGCGGTATTGGATGATAAGAGCGGCAACTACTTCGATGAGAATGGTCGTGCGATGAAGAAGGCGTTCTTGCGCTCACCAATTGATTTTCGTCGCGTGACATCGAACTTTAATCCTACCAGGAGACACCCAGTAACCGGTAAGATTCGAGCTCACCGCGGTACTGACTACGCAGCTCCTGTTGGCACGCCTATCTGGGCTGCCGGTGACGGTATTGTTCAGAAGTCAGGTTACAACCAATTCAATGGTAACTACGTGTTCATCCGCCACAGCAACACCTACATCACCAAATACCTGCACATGAAACGACGTATGGTGAAAACTGGTCAGCGCGTAAAACAAGGCCAAACCATTGGTACTTTGGGTGGCACAGGTCGTGTGACTGGTCCGCACTTACATTATGAATTCTTGGTTAATGGCGTACATAAAAATGCGCGTACCGTGAAATTGCCTCAATCTAAGTCGTTAACGGGTAAAGCAAAAGCAACCTTTATTGCCAACTCAGAGATTCGACTGAATAACCTTGAGCGATACGGCCAGTTGCTAGCGACTAATTAGGCTACTAGCGACCAATTAGATTAAGAGCCCTATAAACCAACGAAAAGAGCGCCCACCAAGGCGCTCTTTTTTATGTTCATCGAACCACTATATCTACTATTTTTCAGGCTTCTTGTCTCGCCCTAGCATTAATAGACAAGGGGTCAGCACCAGGGTCAATACTGTCGCGAATGCCAAACCTCCCGCAATTGCCGTAGCGAGTTGCGACCACCACTGCGTGCTCGGTGCACCGAACTCTATCTTTTGATTAATCAGGTCGATGTTCATCTCTAACACCATCGGCATCAAGCCTAAAATGGTGGTGACTGTAGTCAGCATTACAGGTCTTAAACGTTGAACACCGGTTCTTAGAATCGCATCTCGCTTATCCAAGCCTCTTTTAATCAACTGGTTATAGGTGTCGATCAGCACGATATTGTTGTTCACCACGATACCTGCCAGTGCAATCACTCCAATACCAGACATCACGATGCCAAACGGGCGCTGGAAGATTAGCAGACCAACAAACACACCAACCGTTGAGAACAACACCGCACTCAGAATCAGGAATGCTTGATAGAAGCTATTAAACTGAGTAATCAGAATCAAAGCCATTACCGCCAAAGCAACCAAGAAAGCACTTTGTAGGAAGGCGGAAGAGTTTTCTTGTTCTTCGTTTTGACCACGGATGCGAAATTCGACGCTACTCGGTAACCCTAATTCACTCAACGCTTGCTCAATCTTTGGCAGTTCGAGCGCAAGGTTATAGCCCTCTTCCATATCCGCCATGATGTTAACCACACGCTTACCATCGAGGCGTTTAATCGTATCTTGCTTATGGTCGGGAACAATTTGAGCAAAGTTAGTGATCGGCACCAAGCCAGCAGGTGTTTTGACTCTCAGCTGGTCGAAGCGACCAATATCCCTTTTATCATTCGGGTAACGTACCAATATATCGACCTCTTCTGAAGAGTCATCCGGCAGGTAATCACCAATCTTGAGACCATTAGTCACGAATTGAACGGTATTACCCACCAAGGTCGCATCAGCAGCAAAACGCGCGGCATCGTCGCGGCGAATATCCACCTTCCAATCGATGCCGTCTTTACTCGCGGTATCACTGATATTGGTCAGTGCTTGATTGCCATCAGCCCAACCTCTCACAATTTTTGCAGCCTGATTAAGTTGCTCTGGCGTTCGTGCCGATAGCTCAATCACTAAGTCATTTTCAACCGGAGGCCCTGCATCAGGAAACTTATATTCAATCTCAACACCAGCGTATTGGTCGGTCTGTACTTTTAGCTCATCAATGATCGCTTTAACGCTGCGGCGGTATTGCCAGTCAACAGGCGTAATTGAGATCAAACCAATCTGGTCGTCACCACCAGTACGCGTGTAAACGGTATCAAACTCATCATGATTGAGCATCATCAGTTCAATATCACGCATGATGTCATCCTTTTCTTGGATAGACAGATCACCATGAGAACGAACTTTGACATTAAAGAATGGCGGATCAACCTCAGGAAAGAACTCTGCACCTAGGCCCGCTTTGGAGTAAGTAAACCCAACCGCAACCGCGAGCAGTATCGCACTACAAAGAATCTTAAAGGGGTGCTTAATCGCGATCGACAGTGTGTGGTAGTACGCCTTGGTTAAGCCTGTGGCTTGTGAAAATTCGCCATTATGCAGTGCAACCATTCGAGCTTGGCTCTGAGACGATACGTATTGCGGTTTGCCAATCAAACCGCCTAATACGGGCACAAATAACAGTGCCATGATCAATGAGGCAGTTAATGTCGCGATCAGTGTTAATGGCAGGAACTTCATGAATTCGCCAGTCACATCCGGCCAAAACAGTAACGGAGCAAATGCGGCTAAGGTTGTTGCCGTCGATGCGGTTATCGGCCACGCCATCCGCTTCGCTGCATCTCGGTAAGCGGCTTTGCGCCCTTCACCCTCTTGCATTCGCCTGTCTGCAAACTCGGTCACCACAATCGCACCGTCTACTAGCATCCCCACCGCCATAATCAGCGAAAACAGCACCACGATGTTAACAGTTAAACCGAATACAGACAGAACCAATAACCCCGTCAGGAATGAACCAGGAATGGAGATACCCACCAATAACGCAGTACGCACACCAAGAATCGCGATGATAACGATCACCACCAAAATGATGGCGGATAGAATATTGTTTTGAAGATCATTAAGCATGATCTTCACATCTTTAGATTCATCCCAGGTGTATTTGACCAACAGGTTATTTGGCCATTCCGCTTGCTGCTGAGCGCCTGCCATTACCGCTTTGACTAGCTCAACGGTTTCGATGATATTCTCACCAGCACGCTTCTTGATATCCAACACCACCGCAGATTTGCCATCTAAACGAGCAAAGCTTTCAGGATCTCGAAACGCTCGACGAACCGTGGCCACATCGCCAAAAGTGACCACCTGCTTGCCATCGACTTTAATAGGTAGCTCAAGCACATCCTTTAAGGAATTAAACACCGAAGGTACTTTGACAGAGAAACGCCCATAACCCGTATCAACAAAACCAGCGGCAACCACTCGATTATTCAGAGCGATCAAGTTATAGATATCCGCTTGATCTAAGCTGTAGCTCTCCATCAATAACGGATCGACAATGATCTCAACAATGTCATCGCGATCGCCCGCAATATCGACTTCAAGAATTTGGCGATAGCTTTCTAACTTATCTCCAAGCTCTCGGGCAATTTGCACTATGGTGCGCTCAGGAACGGTACCGAATAGCACAACAGACAGAACAGGCTGCTCAGACGCGAGCGTCACCTCATTCACGGTCGGCTCATCACTGTCTTCTGGTAATTTTGGTTTGGCTAAATCGACAGCATCACGCACATCAGCCATCGCTTTGGTGAGATCAACGCCAACATTAAACTCCAACACAACTGAGGCGTGGCCTTCTGCTGCGGTTGCGGTCATCTCTTTTACGCCTTCAATCGACCTCAGCTCTTGTTCTATCGGCCTAACCAATAAACGTTCTGCATCGGTTGGCGAAATACCTTGGTGCCCAACAGAGACGTAAATAATCGGGATAGTAATATCGGGGCTCGATTCTTTGGGGATCGTGATATAGGTGACAACACCAGCAACCAAGATAAGCGCCAAAAGGGAAAGCATTGTTCGAGCACGAGACAAGGCTGCATCAATAATTGAATACATCGGCAATCTCCTACTCTGCGGTTACATTTGAGAGTTCAGCGACTTGCTCAACAGCAATCACCGAATCACCATCACGCACAAACCCTTGGCCTACTGTGATGATATCGACGCGTTGACCTAGCCCCGTGAGCCACACTCCATCTTGTTCGGCCTTTACTAGCTGAATGCCTACAAACTTCACCGTTGGTGAGTCATCGACTGAAACCAAGGTTTTGACCCCTAGGTTACCCGCCTCATCCAATGCTAGCATCGCCGGTGTTATCTTTATTGCATCTCTTGTTTCTAGGTTGAGTTTAACTTCGGCACTGACACCTGCTGGTAATAGGCCTTTAGAGTTATCGATTTCTATCTCGATTGGGAAGGTATTAGTAGCAACAGAAGAGATACGAGAAACATAGCGTAAACGGCCTTCCGCTTCTTCTCTTCCCAGCAAGCGGACCAAGGCGGACTGATTAACTAACAAATGCTGGATATGACGTTCACTGACATCGGCTTCGATGACCAGAGGATCGAGGTCAATCACGCCCGCAACAGGATCGCCAACCCCAACAAAGTCACCAAGCTCAACCATTAAGTCTTGAACCACACCCGAAAAGGGCGAAGTAATCACAGTATTCTTTAAAGCCAATTCCGCATTGCGCATCATGGCTTTTGCTTCTGTTAATGAAGCCTCAGCTGTGGTGTAGGCGATTTCACCTTGCAGTCCTCTTTTCTTCAGTGACTGCGCCGCTTTGAACTCTTTCTGCTTCAAGCGATATAACGCAGATGCTCGCTCTAGTTGAATCTCTAAATCACCCTTATCTATCTGGGCAATGGCTTGTCCTGCTTTAACCATCCCCCCCTTAACAACATTCAATCTGACAATCTTACCCGCGACTTCTGCACCTAGACGAGCATGCCTATCGGGCGCCGTTCTTCCATAGAGATCAATCGTTTTAAAGGTCGGTGATGAGGTAAATGTTTGAAAGGAAACCTTAGCCAACGGAATTTCTGTCGCCTTTTTTTCAGGTGACTCTTCTGCTTGCCCTACGCCGAAACCAAGCCAGATCGACAACAACACGACTAGAGTCAGAGAAACCAGCCACGGCTGCTTCAATTTCTGAAAAAGTGGTGAGTTAGAAAATAGAGTGGGCATAACAAATCCTTTTGTCCGATGTCATTCAGGCGCGCTAGTTGGCTTAATAGCGTGATGTGCAACTTCCTTATGCACAAAGGTAACCTTAACAGACCAATCCTCAACGAAGTTGGACGCTATCGACAGTTTAAAAAATATGCCGTGTACTAAAAATGAGAGGAATGCTTTGAAAAGTAATAAGTTACTAAGTAAAAACAAAAACGCCGACATAAGTTCGGCGTTTGAAATGTACCTAATACAGCTTTGAGCTCAAGCTATTTTCAACTCATGCTATACGCTGAATGATGCGCCACAACCACATGTTGTTGTAGCGTTCGGGTTGTTCACAAAGAAGCGTGCGCCTTCTAGGCCTTCAGTGTAATCAACCATGCCGCCCATTAGGTATTGTAGGCTCATTGGATCAACAACCAGCGTTACACCGCTGTTTACAATTGTAGTGTCGCCATCATTTACTTTTTCATCAAATGTGAAGCCGTATTGGAAACCGCTACAACCACCACCTGTAATGTATACACGCAGTTTTAGTTCTGGGTTTTCTTCTTCAGCAATTAGCGTTTGTACGCGGGTAGCTGCTGCATCAGAAAAAGACAATGGGATATTTACTTCGCTCACGACAACCTCTCTTACCTGTGTCAAAAACAACATGATACAAATCTAATTCGAGACCATAGTTGTTGAGTATTTTCTTATATTCCGGTGATTATCTAATACCTGACTGAAACGTTCAAGTATTCACCACAGGATCGGTCCTTTTACTGCTGTAAACTCGCCAATATCTAACAATTAAAACGTGTAACCACACAAAACAACCAGATTCGGGTGATTATCTGGGCGAAAGCATTCCTAGTTGGATTAGGGATAGGTACAATGCGTGCCAATTGGTCCGACAGTCAAAAGAGGATATATCAATGACCAAATCAGCAGAGCTGTACGAAAAAGCACAGCAAACCATTCCTGGTGGCGTAAACTCTCCAGTTCGTGCATTCAATGGCGTAGGTGGTTCTCCAATCTTCGTTGAACGCGCTGATGGCCCACTTATTTTTGATGCTGATGGTAAAGCGTATATCGATTACGTTGGCTCTTGGGGTCCAATGATCCTTGGTCACAACCACGCGGTTATTCGTGACGCAGTTATTGCAGCAGCTCAACGCGGCCTTAGCTTCGGTGCTCCAACCGAAACTGAAATCAAAATGGCTGAACTGGTATCTGAGATGGTTCCATCAATGGAACAGCTACGTATGGTGAGCTCAGGTACAGAAGCAACAATGAGCGCGATTCGTCTAGCTCGTGGCTTCACTGGTCGTGACAAAATTCTTAAGTTTGAAGGCTGCTACCACGGCCACGCAGACAGCCTACTTGTAAAAGCTGGTTCTGGCGCACTGACTTTAGGTCAACCAAGCTCTCCAGGCGTACCGGCTGATTTTGCGAAACTAACGCTAACAGCAACCTTCAACAATCTAGATTCAGTACGTGAAATCTTCGCAGCAAACAAAGGCGAGATCGCTTGTATCATCGTTGAGCCAGTAGCGGGTAACATGAACTGTATCCCTCCTGTAGAAGGCTTCCACGAAGGTCTACGTGAAATCTGTGATCAAGAAGGTGCATTGCTAATCTTTGATGAAGTAATGACAGGTTTCCGCGTTGCTGAAGGTTGTGCTCAGGCTTACTACAACATCAAGCCAGACCTAACGTGTCTTGGTAAAGTGATTGGCGGCGGCATGCCTGTCGGTGCTTTCGGTGGTCGTAAAGACGTGATGCAATACATCGCACCAACTGGCCCTGTTTACCAAGCGGGTACGCTTTCAGGTAACCCTGTTGCAATGGCTGCTGGCTACGCATGTTTGAACCTTCTACGAGAAGAAGGCAACGAAAAGCGTCTAGCTTCAAAAACTAAGCAGTTGGCAAAAGGCTTCAAGCAACTTGCTGACAAGCACGGCATCCCGATGCTAGTTCATCAAGTTGGCGGTATGTTTGGTTTCTTCTTCACAGATCAAGAAACTGTGACGTGCTACGAAGATGTAACTAAGTGTGATGTAGAACGCTTCAAGCGCTTCTTCCACCTAATGTTAGATCACGGTGTTTACCTTGCACCTTCAGCATTCGAAGCAAGCTTTACTTCTCTTGCTCATGGTTCAAAAGAACTTGATGCAACACTAGAAGCTGCCGACCGCTCTCTTGCGATCATTGCTGCTGAAAGCAAATAATCGAAAGCACTTTATAAGTCGCTAACCGATTGAATTTAGGGCTGCATTAAATGCAGCCCTTTTTATATATCGCGCTCACCAGCCCAAAAATATGACAGCTTATTTAGCCGTCGACTAAGGCTAAAGCTGAACCAAAAGCGATTAACGTTCCCAGAAAAGAAAAACCAACAACATCAAGGTACCGAGGAACATTCTGAACCAAGGGATCTCTTTTTTTGTTTGCTGTTCTTCGTCTTGGCATTTCTTATCTTTATTACAGCATCCCATTATCAAAACTCCTCATTGCTAACTCTCTGTTTTGCAGCCATTATAAACTCAGAACGCAAATATAGAGACCATTACCGTGTCAGAAAAACTCAAAATCAATTCCAGCCACTGGGTGATCATCATTGCCCTACTCGCGGCGGCTTATGCTTGTTACTTGCTTATCGAGCCATACGTTAACTCTATCGTGATGGCCTTTATCATTTCACTATTGATGTTCCCAATCCATGAGTGGCTTGAAAAAAAGCTCCCGAATAAAGAAAACATCGTCTCTCTGCTGTCTTGTATCATACTGACCTTCATTATTGTTATCCCTTTATTGGCAGTATTCGCAGCAATTGTTCAGCAAGGTTCTCTGTTCTCTCAGAACACCTACCAATGGGTAACACACGGCGGCATTCAGACTCTGTTTGCTCATCCGTTAGTGGTCAAAGCGCTGTCATTTGTGAATAACTACCTGCCTTTCGACAATATTGAGCCCCAAGCCATCGCACAAAAAGTCGGTGAGTTTGCGACAAGCTTTGGTTCTAAGCTAGTTGGTATCAGTGCCAAAATCTTAGGTGACGCGACCAATTTCTTGATGGATTTCTTCTTGATGCTGTTCGTTTTGTTCTTCTTATTAAGAGATCACGACAAAATCATCAGTGTGGTTCGTCATATTCTGCCGCTGTCTCGTAGCCAAGAAGACAAACTTCTAACAGAGATAGAGCAAGTATCTAAATCAGCAGTAATGGGCTCATTCTTAACCGCAATCGCACAAGGTTTTGCCGGCGGTTTAGGTATGTGGATTGCTGGTTTCCCAGGTCTATTCTGGGGCACAATGATGGGCTTTGCCTCTTTCATCCCAGTAGTGGGTACTGCATTAATCTGGATCCCAGCAGCAACCTACTTGTTCCTAACTGGTGATACCACGTGGGCGATTTTCCTAACGGTTTACTGTGTAGCGATTGTTGGTTCAATTGATAACCTGCTACGTCCGCTGCTGATGCAAGGCAGTGCAGGCATGAATACCCTGATGATCTTCTTCTCACTATTGGGTGGTATTCAACTGTTTGGCCTAATTGGTCTTATCTACGGACCATTGATTTTTGCGATTACCATTGTCCTATTCAACATCTACGATGAAGAGTTTAAGGACTTTTTAAACCAGCAAGACAAGAGTTAACGAACTTGACGTCAACTTGATTGGCGAACCCGTATTAAACACTTCAAGCTTTGGGCGGATTATGCGAAAATCCGCCCTCATTTTTTGCTAACGATTCAACAGAGTGTCCTATGTCAGCTTATATTGCACCAAGCCAGATTGCTCAACGCCAACTCGCCTACTTTGAAGGCAAACATGTTTTAGTTGCCGGTGAGGCAGAAGACTTGTTCCCTGTTGAGTTAGCGAAGCATTGTGAATCTGTCTCTGTGTTTACTTCTAATTACAGCTACTACCGTCAATTAGAAGGCTACAACACCATTCAACGTTTTTATGGTGCGGAGTTTACCGAAGAGACCAAAGCCGACTTAGTGATGTTGTACTGGCCAAAAGCCAAAGCGGAAGCGGAATTTTTGTTGGCGATGCTATTTGCCAAGCTAGGCAAAGATACCGAGATCGTCGTGGTTGGTGAAAACCGTTCAGGCGTGAAAAGCATCGAGAAGATGTTTGCTCCTTACGGCAAAGTTGTTAAATACGATTCAGCGCGTCGTTGCTCTTTCTACTGGGGTCAATGCTTCGAGCAACCACAAGCGTTCAACCTGCAAGACTGGTTTAAGACCTACACGGTTAACATTGATGAACAACCTCTGACGGTAAAAAGCCTTCCTGGCGTCTTCAGTCACGGTCAATTCGATGTCGGTAGCCAACTTCTGTTGGATACTCTGCCAAAACTAAAAGGCAAGGTACTGGATTTTGGTTGTGGTGCAGGCGTCTTAGGCGCGGTAATGGCATCTCGTAATCCTGATATCGAGCTAGAAATGTGCGACATCAGTGCATTTGCTGTGGCATCAAGCCAAGCAACGCTAGAAGCGAATGGTTTAACGGGTAAAGTCTTCGCGTCAGATGTCTATTCTGATACTGCAGAAGACTACCAGTTCATCATCAGTAACCCACCATTCCATTCAGGTTTAGACACTAGCTACAGCGCGACTGAGAGCTTGCTTGCTCAGGCTCCTAAGCATTTGAAGCGTTCTGGTGAGATGATTATTGTTGCGAACAGTTTCTTAAAATACATTCCAATTATTGAACAAGCATTTGGAAAATGCGCGACTCTAAATAAGACCACTAAATTCGCGATCTATCACGCAAACAAATAACCTCTCTAGCACAGCGCAGGGTCATTATCTGCGCTGTCTGTTCATATTTTTGTCAAAACTCTATAAAAATGAGCTTTTGCACACGCTTTAAATACCACTTACTTGTCAAAGTAAAAAAACTCGTTAATTTCGTTAAATTGGAACCCGTTAATTCTATTCTCTGTACTTGTTTTCGCCCCTTTTAGCAGTACATCAAAGGAAAGTAGTACCCAATTTATGTTTAGATTCTATCGTAAGCAGAAGTTTAAGCGCCTTCAAAATACCCTAATGCTGGCATTTCTTGTCCTCAGTATTACCCCAGTGACACTTATCGCGATATTTTTCCTCCAATCGCACAGTCAGGATCTTCAGGAACAAAGCACCTCACACCTTGTTTCGGTTCGTGATACTAAGCAACAGCAAATTGTCGATTACCTACAAGCTCAAGAATCCCAAGTGATGGGCTTTGTTCGCTCAGAATTGGCCAATGCCAGTGGCGGGCGATTTTATGGTTTGATCAATGCATTCCAACGATTGGGGTTAGATATTGACGAGGCTCGCGGTAATGCGCAGCAGCGCTACATTCAGGGATCTGGCGATCAAATCAAAACGTCGATTCTTCCAGAGTCCAGCAGCTTTATTGGCAGCGAACGTTATCGCTTACTGCACAAGCGCTACCATAATGCTTACCTAGAACTGCTTAAACGCTCTGATTTTGACGATATTCTCTTAGTTGATATCAACGGCAACGTCGCTTATTCCGTCTTTAAAAATGACGATTACGGCACCAATCTGCTGACAGGAAAATACAAGGACTCCAACCTAGGTATTACCTTTCAACGACTAGCCAAAGACGTAACCGACCGACGCAAATCTAACGAAGATTACACGCCGGTTATCGTTTCTGACTTTAAAGACGAGAATGGCAAACAGACCGCATGGCTAGGCGCACCTATCGTTCAACAAGGCTACCTACACAGTTACGCGATGTTTAGGCTACCAATCAACGGCATTACTAAGTTGATTGCGGATCTCAACAAGAGTTCGAATATTCAAACGCTGCTTGTAGGTGATGATCACCTGCCGCGTAGCCTTGCTCATTCACAAGAATCTATCAACTTGAGCCTAGATGTTGTCGATAAAGCATTGGCTGGCGAAACAGCGGTTGGCACCTTCGACAACACCCTAGATCAAGCGATCATCGCGGCATATACGCCAATTGAGCTGAAATACGCAACATGGGCTCTTGTCGTAGAGCTGCCAGAGAAAGAGGCGTTTGCCCGTATTCATCAGTTAGAAAAGATCTTCGTGATCGTGATGCTAACGGCGATCATTCTGGTAGTCGTTGCATCGCACTATCTGTCTAACTTCATCACATCCCCACTGCTTAAACTGACGTGGGCTGCCGAAAAAGTATCGGCGGGTGATCTCGATGAAACCATGATCAATACCGAGCGCAAAGATGAGATAGGCCGACTCGCGGTGAGCTTCGAAAGAATGCAGCGATCTATTCGTGAAAAAATGCAGCTCATCAAAAGCCAAAACGATGAGCTTGAGGACAACCTTAAGACCATTCAAAAGCAAAACGAAGAGTTACAACTGGCAAATAAACTCAAAGATGAGTTCTTAGCGACTACTTCACATGAATTGAGAACACCACTGCATGGCATGGTGGGTATCGCTGAAGCGTTGATATCTGGAGCTAACGGCCCTATTCCTGCTAATCAGAAATATCAGTTGGATATCATCATCAATAGCGGTCAGAGATTGGCGACCTTGGTTGATGATCTGCTTGATTATCACAAGATGCGCTATGGCAGCTTAGATATTAAGAAATCAGCCGTTGATTTGTCGGCAGCCACCAGCTTGGTCCTAGAGTTGTCTCATCACCTATTGGGCAATAAGCCAATCCGTATTATTAACCAAGTCCCAAGTGATTTAGGTCTGGTTTCATCGGATCCTCAACGGCTTGAGCAAGTGATGTATAACTTGGTCGGCAATGCCATCAAGTACACCTCAGAAGGTAAAATTGTTATCTCTGCCAGCGTTATCGATGACAACATTCGTGTACAAGTTGTCGATACTGGCCAAGGTATACCGGCCGAGTACCTTGAGCACATCTTTGAGCCATTGATTCAAGCAGGCCAAGATGCGAGTAACTACCGCCAAGGTGCAGGGCTTGGATTATCGATCAGTCGTCAGTTGATCGAGCTAATGGGCGGTTCACTGTACGTTAGTAGCCAACCAATGCTCGGCACTACGTTTAGCTTTACCCTGCCCCTAGCTACTCAAGATGAGTTAGACAGTTACAACGAATCAGGTCACTACTCGCACTTCCAAGCGCCTGATTTAATTGATAACAGCCAACAAGAAAATAGTGTTATCAGTGAAAACCCAGATGGCCCGTTATTGGTTATCGCCGATGATGAGCCGGTTAACCTGCGAGTATTAGACAGCTTCTTGAAGTTAGAAGGTTATCGAGTACGTACTGCATGTGATGGCCCTGAAACCATTGAACTGATTGAGAAAGAGAAGCCAGAGCTGCTTCTACTCGACATCATGATGCCAGGAATGAGCGGCTATCAGGTTTGTGAAGCACTGCGTAAACAGTATGACCATGCTCAGTTGCCAATCATCATGCTAACAGCCCTCAACCAAGCAGAAGACCGTGTTCGAGGTTTCGAAGCGGGTGCCAATGACTACTTGTCTAAACCGTTCAACAAACAAGAATTAGCGGCTCGAATAACAGCGCATCTATCAGCAAGTAAAGCTGAACAGAGACGCCTTGAAAACGACCAACTGCAACTCGAGCTCAAACATAGAGCGATGGTTGAAGCTAACTTGCTAGAAACTCAAGGCCGCTTACTAGAGCAACTAGAATCGGCACCTGAAGCCATCATCTGTATTCGTGATGACCAACGCATTCGCTTTGCTAACGAAGCCGCAGCTAAGCTATTCAGACGCGGACAGGAACAACTCAAACGCTCAATGGCCGACGAGATCATTGCGCCTAAATACCTTAAGGTAGAACAAGCCCACTACTGCGGTGATATTGATATCTATATAGACGACACACGTCAGCGCATACCAAGTGACATCCTTAAGCTGCCTGAAGGCTCAGGGCTCGACACCAT
This sequence comes from Vibrio sp. 10N.222.52.B7, assembly GCF_041474275.1. Lineage (NCBI taxonomy): Bacteria > Pseudomonadati > Pseudomonadota > Gammaproteobacteria > Vibrionales > Vibrionaceae > Vibrio > Vibrio sp. 10N.222.52.B7. Next base: position 49,116 of record NZ_JBFRTU010000022.1, read on the forward strand.
GTATATCTTCAATGTAGGTGGTGGTGTTAACTCAAACCGAATCAATAACCTTGAAACGGCGGTTGAAGCTCTCTCTAGTTATGCCTTTGAAGGCGACAAAGATAAGTTACAGCAGCTTAAAGAGCTTGGCGGAGAATTTACTCGTCTTGCTGACAAGGCAACAGGTGAAGGTAAAAACAAGCAAGAGTTAATGCGTGAGGTACTGGTCGATGCGATGACGAATGCCATCATCTACTGGGAATCGGTGACGGGTGAAACCAAGTTTGCTTTCGCCGAGAAGAGTGGCTTGTGGCGCGTCTACTTAGACCGCAGTACGCTGCAAACTCGAACGCTAGACAAATACCTACGCGTCGAAACCCTACCGAAAACGCCTCGCTGGCGAACGGTACTGAGCTCAATCGAATTCATACTGGAACACTGCAAAGAACAGACGCCAGAAAGAACCCATATTGAGATGCTAAGGGATAAACTGCAGAAACTACTGACCAGTTAAACCCTGAACCAACATCACGATACTTTGAATAATAGAGCCCACCTAGCGTGGGCTTTTTTGTACGCCTCATAAACACAAAAAGTAGAATCCCAACGCTTGCAACGCACTTTTTTCACGTCTTTAAACAAGGAGGAATTCACGCCAATTACGCACAGTGCGTGCTGGTAACCGTCAGTACTTTTCGTTCTATTCTCAATCATATCTGACCGTTATCTGACTCTTTGTTGCAGTTTGAGAAGCGAGTCACAACAGAACGGCAGATTTAATTTTCTAGGGAAATTTAACGTAAAACTGGCAAGTGACCGAGATCTACAATTATACCAACGTAGGGTAAGGCATTATAATAAAAAGCCTTTAAAGTTAGTGGCCACTTACAACCTGCAAGAACCTCAAAACCAAATGCGAGTCACATCACTTTAACAATTGCGTACGAAAAACCACCAAAGCAACCTATTTTGACGTTAATGACGTGGGGTTGTGTGTTTTTAACGTTTTTGACGGGAAACGAGTTTGATTAATTCATCGATAAGGTGTTTTCTTACTCCTGCCAAAGGCCTACAGGCCACTCTTACCACTTCTCAGAATCAACGATGAATCTGGAGCAACGAAGAAGAGGTAGGCCTTTAACCAGAGTGTGTATCTACTAAACAATTTAGCGACAGATAACATTCAATCCATTAGTGAAATGAAAGCAAATAGTAAGGAACAGCTATGCTTGCCAATATAAAAAAAACAGCAATAGCAACAGCAATTATTGCAACTGCTACAACAGGTTTTGCATCAGTAGCAACCGCTGCAGAACGCAGTGAACTGACCGTTCACCCGAAAGAGTACACTACATTCGTACGTAACTTTAACCCGTACCTTGGTGCTACTAACCTACATACTACAACTGACTTCATGTATGAGCCGCTAGTAGTATTTAACGAAATGCACGGTAACACTCCAGTGTTCCGTCTAGCTGAAAACTTCAAGATGTCAGATGATCTGATGAGCGTTGTTTTCGACATTCGTAAGGGTGTTAAATGGTCTGACGGAGAAACTTTCTCTGCTGATGATGTTGTTTTTTCTTTCAACCTTGTAAAAGAGAAGCCAGAGCTTGACCAATCTGGTATCAACTCTTGGGTAACTTCTGTAGAAAAACTGAACGACAACCAAGTTAAGTTCACACTAACAGAAGCAAACTCAAACGTACCTTACGAGATTGCTAAAGTACCTGTAGTACCTAAGCACATCTGGAAAGACGTTAAAGATCCATCAACGTTTACCAATGAGAACCCGGTAGGTTCTGGTCCATTTACAGAAATCGATACGTTTACAGCGCAGCTATACATCCAGTGTGCAAACCCGAACTACTGGGATGCAGACAACCTAGATGTTGACTGTCTACGTGTTCCACAAATTGCGAACAACGACCAATTCCTAGGTAAAGTTGTAAACAGTGAAATGGACTGGACGTCTTCTTTCGTTCCAGATATCGATCGTACATACGCAGCAGCTAGCCCTAAACACCACTACTGGTACCCGCCAGCAGGTACACAGGCATTCATCGTTAACTTCAAGCACCCTGATGCTGCGAAGCATGAAGCATTGAGCAACGTTGACTTCCGTCGTGCTTTCTCTATGGCTCTTGACCGTCAAACTATCATCGACATCGCATTCTACGGTGGCGGTACTGTAAACGATTTCGCATCGGGTCTTGGCTACGCGTTTGAAGCTTGGTCTGATGAAAAAACTCATGACAAGTACAAAGGCTTCAACACTTACAACGCTGAAGGCGCGAAGAAGCTTCTTGCTGACGCTGGCTTCAAAGATGTAAACAAAGATGGTTTTGTTGACACTCCATCAGGCAAGTCTTTCGAACTAATGATTCAATCGCCAAACGGCTGGACTGACTTCAACAACACAGTTCAACTAGCGGTAGAACAGCTAAACGAAATCGGTATTAAAGCGAAAGCTCGTACACCTGACTTCTCTGTTTACAACCAAGCAATGCTTGAAGGTACATACGACGTAGCATACACAAACTACTTCCACGGTGCGGATCCATACACGTACTGGAACAGTGCTTACAACTCATCACTACAATCTGGTGATGGTATGCCTCGTTTCGCAATGCACTTCTACAAAAACGACAAGCTAGATGGTCTTCTAAACAGCTTCTACAAAACAGCTGATAAGAACGAGCAGCTAGACATTGCACACGGTATCCAGCAAATCATCGCTGCAGACCAAGTGACAATCCCTGTGATGTCTGGTGCTTACATGTACCAATACAACACAACTCGCTTCACTGGTTGGTGGAACGAAGAAAATCCAAAAGGCCGTCCAAACATTTGGGCTGGTATTCCAGAGCGTCTACTTCATGTACTGGACCTAAAACCAGTTAAATAAGTAATCGTTCAATCCTTGCGGCGTAACCTCTTACGCCGCTTATAAAAATCCCCACACTCTCAATTGAAAGTATGGCGCTAGTCGTCAGGGGATTTTTCGTTCCAAATTTCGCTAGGAGCGACCTGAATCCAGAAACAGGGAAACAATCTGGGTGAGTAAGGTGTGAGTTATGGGTTATTTTTTAAGACGTTTGTCATTTTATTTTGTCGCGCTATTAGTTGCTGCGACGTTAAACTTTATTATTCCAAGAGCAATGCCTGGTGACCCAGTTACCATGATGTTTGCGAACGCTTCTGTACAAGTTACTCCAGAGCGTATTGCTGCAATGAAAGAACTATTAGGCTTCGTTGATGGTGGCTACTTAGTTCAATACGTGGCGTACATGAAGAACATTCTTAGCTGGGAACTTGGTACATCAATTCAATTCTACCCACTTTCTGTAAACACACTGTTGGGTGGAGCATTCGGTTGGTCGCTTTTCTTAGCCGGCACCGCAGTTATTCTTTCTTTCTCGATTGGTTCAATCCTAGGTATTTTCGCAGCGTGGAAACGCGGCAGTAAGTACGATGCCTTCGTAACGCCAGGGATGCTGATTCTACAAGCCGTTCCTCAAGTTGTTATCGCGATGATTGCACTATTTACCTTTGCAATTGGCTTGAAGTGGTTCCCAACAGGGTATGCCTACACCGCTGGTACTATACCTGATTGGACAAGCTGGGCATTCATTAAAGATGTCGCTTACCACGCCTTCTTACCACTGTTCTGTGCTTCTGTTGTTCAAATTGGTGGCTTCCTAGTAAACATGCGTAACAACATGATCAACCTACTAGCCGAAGACTACATCACCATGGCGAAAGGCAAAGGCCTGAGCGAAAACCGAGTGGTATTCAACTACGCAGCTCGTAACGCGATGCTACCTAGTGTGACAGCCCTGTCAATGTCGCTAGGTATGGCAATCGGCGGTCAGTTAATTATCGAAATCATCTTTAACTACCCAGGTCTTGGCAGCGTACTTTTCAACGCAATTAACGCTCGTGACTACCAAGTACTGCAAGGTCAGCTGCTTATCATGACGCTATTCATGCTGTTCTTTAACCTAGTTGCAGACATGCTTTACGTTGTTCTTGACCCTCGTCTTCGTAAGGGTGGTAAATAATCATGAAAGACTTTTTAAAACTCATTTGGCGTAACCCGATGGCCCTAACAGGCGTCATCATCCTAAGTATTTTTATTCTTGGCGCGATTGCAGCTCCATTAATCACCAAACATGTACCAGACAAGCGTACAGGTAACCCACACGAATATCCTGGTTTCGTGGTGAAGTCTGCACAAACTAACCCTGATGGCTGGGTTGCTCAAAATCTAGCAGACGACCGTCGTACATTGATCATGTCTAAAAAGGCAGACCACGTACTAGGCACAACTCGTATGGGTCGTGACGTTTGGTCTCAAGTGGTATACGGCGCACGCGTATCTCTTGCTGTAGGTTTTGGTGCGGGTCTAACCGTATGTTTACTCGCAACTGTTATTGGTGTTTCTGCAGGTTACTTCGGTGGCCGTGTCGATGACGTTCTAACAGCCGCAATGAACATCATGCTGGTAATCCCTCAATACCCATTACTGTTCGTAGTAGCAGCCTTTATCGGTGAGGCAGGGCCACTCACCATAACCTTGGTTATCGGCTTTATGTCTTGGGCTTGGGGTGCCCGTGTTGTTCGCTCCCAAACCTTAGCACTGCGTGAAAAAGAGTTTGTAAAAGCCGCTGAAGTTTTGGGTGAATCTTCATTCCGCATCATCTTCGTAGAGATTCTGCCAAACCTTATCTCTATCGTTGGCGCAAGCTTCATCGGTTCGGTGATGTACGCAATCATGATGGAAGCAACCATCTCGTTCCTAGGTCTTGGTGACCCGAACACAATCAGCTGGGGCATCATGCTTTACAACGTTCAAACCTCTTCATCAATGCTGATTGGCGCTTGGTGGGAACTGTTGGCTCCTTGTATCGCATTGACACTACTTGTAACTGGTCTTGCTCTACTTAACTTCGCGGTCGATGAAATTGCTAACCCGCAACTGCGTTCTCACAAAGGCATGAAGCGTTGGAAGAAACTAGCAGCTCAAGACAAAGAAGAACGTGAACCAGAACTACCACCACAAAATGCACTTTGGAGCGGAGATAAATAATCATGTCTGAACCACTAATTTCTATCCGCAACTTATGCGTGGATTACATCACAGAGTCTGGCGATGTTCGTGCGTGTAACAACGTAAGTTTCGACATCGCTCCAGGTGAAGTCTTCGGCCTAGCTGGTGAATCTGGCTGTGGTAAATCAACGGTCGCTTTCTCTCTTATGCGTCTTCATAAGCCGCCCGCTTACATCAGTGGTGGTGAGGTTATCTTCAACGGTGAGAACATCCTTGAATACAGTGATGACCGTATGCAGTCGTTCCGTTGGAGTGAGATGTCGATGGTATTCCAGAGCGCGATGAACGCACTCAACCCAGTACTACCGATGGAAGAGCAGTTCTGTGACGTAATCATGCGTCACACCAACATGACTCGCGAGCAAGCTAAGCAGCGTGCTGAAGGTCTACTTGAAATCGTAGATATTCACCCGAGCCGATTGAGTGACTATCCTCACCAATTCTCTGGCGGCATGCGTCAGCGCTTGGTTATTGCTATCGCGTTAGCACTGAATCCGAAGCTGATCATTATGGATGAGCCGACAACCGCACTTGATGTGGTTGTGCAACGCGAAATCCTACAAAAGATCTATGCACTAAAAGAAGAATTTGGCTTCTCAATTCTGTTCATCACCCATGACTTGTCATTGATGGTCGAGTTCTCTGACCGCATCGGCATCATGTACTCAGGTGAGCTAATCGAAGTGGCTAACTCTCAAGATATTCTAGAAAACCCTTACCACCCTTACACCAAAGGGCTGGGAAATTCTTTCCCTCCACTGACAGGGCCAAAGACAAAGTTAGCAGGTATTCCGGGTAACCCTCTGAACCTGTTAGAGATCCCTGAAGGGTGTCGTTTCCAAGCTCGTTGTGACCGTGTACATGAAAAGTGTACCAAGGTGCCAACCAAGCTGCGTTCTATCGACCCGGGACATTTGTCTAACTGCCACCTGTACGGTGACCCAATAGTACAAAGGAAGCTATAGCTTGCACGCTGACTCAGCGTGAATAACGAACAAGGCGGCTCGACCGCCTAAAAACAAGCAAAGCGAATAAGGATTCTGGAGACAATTATGAGCAAAGATTTCGGTCAATTATTGGTAGAAGGCAAGAATGTCGTAAAAGACTTCCCAATAAGCAGTACCACCATTCAAACCCCAATGATGCGTGCGATTAACGACGTGTCATTCAAGATGTACAAAAGCCGTGGCCTAGCAGTGGTTGGTGAGTCTGGTTCAGGCAAATCAACAACCGCAAAAATGATCGCAAAAATGTACGCACCTTCAGGCGGCACGATCGAATACAAAGGTCGTGATATCCAAGAGATCTCAAGCAGAAAAGATCTTATGCACTACCGTGAAGGCGTGCAGATGGTATGGCAAGACCCGTTTGGTTCATTGAACCCAACGCACAATATCTTCCACCACATTGCTCGACCACTGTTGATCCACAAGAAAGTATCTCCGGGCAACAAGAAAGAGCTAGAAGAACGCGTTTACGATCTTTTAGAGCAAGTAGGTCTCATTCCGCCAAAAGAGACGGCGAAGAAATACCCTCACCAACTGTCTGGTGGTCAGCGTCAACGTGTCAACCTAGCCCGCAACATCGCGGTAGGTGCCGAAGTTGTACTAGCCGATGAGCCAACTTCAATGCTTGATGTATCGATTCGTGCCGGTGTTTTGAACCTGATGGAAGAGATGAAGTTCGAGAAGCAAATGTCTCTGCTTTACATCACTCACGATATCGCAACCGCTCGTTACATCGCTGAAGACCTTTCGGTGATGTACGTGGGACACATGGTGGAATGGGGCGATACCGATGACGTGATTGCTAACCCTCAGCACCCATACACCCAATTGCTTGTTTCGGCCGTTCCAGATCCTAAGAAGTCGATCCACGAGCAACTTGCAGGCAACAAAGGTGAGATTCCTCTGTGGACACCAGTATCAGCAGGCTGCCCATTTGCAGGCCGATGTACTCACGCAATGGATAAGTGCAAAGAGCAGCTACCAGGGGTTACGCAGCTCGCTGATAACCACTTTGTGCGCTGTTACCTACACGAAAGCTAAGCAATAAAACCCAAGTTAGGGTCTTCGGACCCTAACTATTTATATCCAAAACATTCAAGTACCTAGCCAATAGAAACTAGGACTGTCGGAGAATATTGATGCTGTTATTGACCAACCATATTGGCTATGAGTCCACAGGCCCGAAGCAAGCTATCCTGCAAACTAAGAAAGCTCGCCTATCAAGCACTACGGCTCTACTCGTCTGTGCTGACAACCATATGACTGTCGGAAATTTTGATGTGGTTAAACAAGGCCGCGTAGCAAATTGGCATCAAGGGCAATTCTTCACTATTGATTTCAGTTCAGTCACTGAATCTGGTCGCTACTACCTACGTTTTGACAACCTGCGTTCAGAAGTATTTGAGATTGGTAGCAACCTATTAATGAACCACACGTTTTCTGATGTGCTTCATTACTTTAAGTCACAACGCTGTGGCGGGATTTTCGACAAAAAAGATCGACAAGTACAAATTCTAGGTACCGACCTATACGTCGATGTCCACGGTGGATGGTATGACGCATCAGGTGATGTCAGTAAGTATTTTAGCCACCTGTCTTATGGTAACTACCTAAACCCACAACAAATTCCGATGGTCGTTTGGAACATGCTAAAAAGCGTACGCTTGACTGGCCATAACCCAGACTTCCCGAAATTCTCCATGACTCGTCTAACGGAAGAGGCTCTGTTCGGTGCCGACTTCTTAGTGCGTATGCAAGACGCTGACGGATACTTCTATATGACGGTATTCGACAAATGGAGCAAAGATATCAACCAACGCGATATCTGCGCTTATGCGACTCAAGAAGGTCATAAATCAACGGACTTACAAGCGGGCTACCGACAAGGTGCAGGTGTTGCTATCGCAGCATTAGCCGCAGCTTCTGAGCTTGAAATCTCTGGCAGCTACTCGAGCCACACATACCTTGAAATGGCGGTTAAGGGTTACTGGCATCTAAAAGAGTACAACCTCCAGTATCTAAACGATGGTGAAGAGAACATCATCGATGAGTATTGCGCCCTACTCGCAGCCAATGAGCTGTATCGCGTAACACAAGACCAGCAATACCTATCAGAAGCAAGAACTTGGGCGACTCGTTTAATCTCTCGTCAGCAATCCGATGATTCATTTGAGCACTTCTGGTCGGCAAACTCTGATGGCTCTCGTCCATACTTTCACGCAGCTGAAGCCGGTCTTCCTGTGATTGCACTATGTGAATACATCGACAATGAAACCGATGCTGAATTAAAAGAACAGGCGCGCACAGTTGTTGAACAAGCTTGTCAGTTCGAAATCAACATCACCGACAAAGTCACCAACCCATTTGGCTATCCAAGACAATACGTTAAATCTGTCGATGGTGATAAACGTGATGCCTTCTTCGTCGCTCAACAGAACGAAACCGGTTACTGGTGGCAAGGCGAGAACGCACGCCTTGGCTCACTCGCAACCATGGCTTACCTAGTTCAACCGCACATTAAAGATAGCGAACTTCAAGAGCGCTTAATCCAGCTTTCACAAAATAGCCTTGATTGGATCTTGGGCCTCAACCCATACCACATGTGCATGCTCGATGGTCATGGCCATAACAACCCAGACTACCTACCTCTGCTTGGGTTCTTCAATGCGAAAGGCGGTATCTGTAATGGCATCACAGCTGGTTTTGAAGATGAACAAGACATTGCGTTCAATCCACCAGCACAAAAAGATGACATGCTTCAAAACTGGCGCTGGGGTGAGCAATGGATCCCTCATGGTGCGTGGTTCTTATTAGCAACCGCTGCACAGTTCAACTTCTTAGCTCAGCGTAAGGAGCAATAATAATGACTCTTTACTACGTCGGTATTGATGGTGGTGGTACTTCTTGTCGTGCTCGTATTCGTGACGCTCAAGGCAAACTGATTGGTGAAGCGAAAAGTGGCAGTGGCAACATCCTTTTGGGTGTTGATGTTGCGATGAGCTCAATTATTGATGCCATCACAAAAGCGGCACAACAAGGGCAACTCAACTCAGACCATTTTTCAAATATGCATGTTGGCCTAGCGCTGGCTGGCGCTGAGCAAAAATCAGCATGGTTCGACTTCATGGCTCAACCACACCCTTTCGCAAGCATGACACTAAATACCGACGCTTATGGCGCTTGCATTGGTGCTCACAATGGCCAAGACGGCGCAATCATGATCGGTGGTACGGGTTCTTGCGGTATCTTCCTAAAAGACGGTGAGCAATATGTGGTTGGCGGTCGTGAATTTCCGATTTCAGATCAAGGCGGCGGCGCAGTCATGGGCTTACGTTTGATTCAACAAGTCTTGCTTGCAGAAGACGGTATTCGCAACAAAACCCCGCTGACTCTACATGTGATGAATCACTTTAATAATGATGTGGATGCCATTGTCGAATGGTCAAAAGGTGCTATTCCAAAGGATTACGGTCAATTCTCACCAGTTATTTTTCAACTCGCTAACGAAGGTGACGAACTGGCTATCGAGATGCTCAAGCAAACCGCCGCTGATATCGAAATGTTTGTACTAGCACTGCATCACAAAGGTGCGGACAAGGTATGCCTGATGGGAAGTATCGCAGAGCGAATTCTCAACTGGCTATCACCACCAGTACAGCAATGGATCGTTAAACCTCAATTCGACGCTATTGAAGGCGCATTGATGTTTGCCGGAAAACCACAACACAACTTGTATCAACAGGCTTAGCAGGGAAGTTATATGAATTATCGCATCGACTTAGCTGTTCTTTCTGAACAAAAAAATAACTGCCGATTTGGCCTTACGGTACATAACTTAAGTGACCTCGACGTAAAAGATTGGTCTCTGCACTTTGCATTTGATCGTTTCATCCTTCCAGAGAGTTTATCGCAAGGAGAGCTGACTCAAGTTGGCAGCTTTTGCTCATTCACACCAAGTTCGTCAGTGTTAAAGGCCAACAACCATTACTACCTTGAATTCAGTATTCAAAGCGCACCATTCCGCTTCTATTCTGATGGCCTTAACGATGCCTTTATCCAGTCACATAATGATGGAGAAACATCGGTACTGCCTGTCGCGATATCACCCATAGTACTGGCTTCGCCATACCGTGAACGCAATCAAATACCTGAAGTTAACGCTGCTGAGATTGCATTGATTCCTCAGCCTAATCAGATCGAATTTCAGCAAGGTAGTTTCGCGCTAAATAACTTCGCGCTAAATAACGACTGCAGAATTGAGGTTCAATCTCATCTTGCTGATAAGGCAGTCTCTTGGTTCCAGCAAGAGTTGCTCTCGACCTTTGAGCTGTCTCTTTCGACCGCGCTTTCAGCTGAACTTTCAAAAGACGAAAGCGGCAACATTCTATTTCGCAGCAACCCGACGTTAGATGAAGCCGAATACAAACTGACCATCACTGCACAACAGATTATTGCTGAATCAGGCAGCCAGTCGGGCTTTACACACGCTGTGGCAAGCTTGATTCAACTAGTTCAACAACTGGACGCAGAGAACTTCTCTCTACCATGTTGCAAGATAGCCGACCAACCGCGCTTTAAGTACCGCGGCATGATGTTGGACTGCGCTCGTCACTTCCACTCAGTAGAGCAAGTGAAGCGTTTAATCAATCAACTGGCGCACTACAAGTTCAACGTATTTCATTGGCACCTAACTGACGATGAAGGTTGGAGAATTGAGATAAAGAGCCTGCCACAGCTAACAGAAATTGGCGCTTGGCGTGGCCCTGATCATGCACTAGAGCCGCAATATACCCACATTGCGGAAAACTACGGCGGCTTCTACACGCAACAACAAATTCGTGAAGTCATTGAATATGCAGAGCAACGCAGCATCACGGTGATCCCAGAGATCGATATTCCGGGACACTGCCGTGCCGCAATCAAATCACTGCCTGACATGTTGGTAGAGCAAGCTGACACTACTCAATACAAAAGCATTCAGCACTACAACGACAACGTCCTAAACCCAGGTTTACCAGGCACTTACCAATTTCTAGATGCAGTTATTGAAGAAGTCGCAGAGCTGTTCCCGAGCGAATTAATTCACATGGGTGCAGACGAAGTGCCACCGGGAGTGTGGAGCAACAGCCCTGCTGCTCAAGCGTTGATGAAAGAACACCAGTACCAAGACAGCAAAGACCTACAAGGTCACCTATTCCGCTATGCCGAAAACAAGCTTAAGCAACTCGGCAAACGCATGGTCGGCTGGGAAGAAGCACAGCACGGCGACAAAGTGAGTAAAGAGACCATCATCTACTCATGGCTCAGTGAAGAAGCGGCTGTCAATTGCGCTCGCCAAGGCTTTGATGTGGTGTTGCAACCTGCACAGTTTACCTATCTCGACATGACCCAAGATTATGCACCGGAAGAACCGGGCGTAGATTGGGCTGCCGTTATCCCATTAGAACAAGCTTATACCTACGAAGCACTTGCTGAGATATCCGACACCGACCCAATTCGTAAGCGGATCCGCGGAATTCAGTGTGCTCTATGGTGTGAGATCGTCACCAACCAAAAGCGTATGGATTACATGGTATTCCCAAGAATTAGCGCTTTAGCTGAAGGATGTTGGACACATAAAAACAACCGAAACTGGCTAGATTACCTATCTCGCCTAAAGGGGCATCTGCCATTACTCGACAAACTCAATGTTGATTATCGCAACCCTTGGAAAGCTCAATAAAACAAACCAAAGCGACACTCATATCGAGTGGTTGCTGACTCAAATTAAGGTGCTCAGTTAGATACGACTCAGCATCACTATTTAAAAATTAGCTGCATAGATGCAGTTTGTTAAAAAGGAAATGACAATGAAATACGGCTATTTCGATAACGACAATCGCGAATACGTCATCACTCGCCCTGATGTACCAGCACCTTGGACAAACTACCTAGGTACTGAAAAGTTTTGTACCGTGATTTCGCACAATGCGGGCGGTTACTCGTTCTACAATTCTCCGGAATACAACCGTGTTACTAAGTTCCGTCCAAACGGCACCTTTGACCGCCCAGGACACTATGTTTACCTGCGTGATGATGAGACGGGTGATTACTGGTCTATCTCTTGGCAACCAGTGGCAAAGAGCCTAGATGAAGCGAACTACGAAGTTCGTCACGGCCTGTCATACTCAAAATTCAAATGTGAATACAGCGGCATTACCGCAACCAAGACGCTATTCGTACCTAAGGGTGAAGATGCAGAAGTTTGGGACGTTGTATTAAAGAACAACACTGACAAGCCACGTACTATCAGCACTTTCTCGTTTGTTGAGTTCTCTTTCAGCCATATTCAATCAGACAATCAAAACCATCAGATGTCTTTGTACTCTGCGGGCACGTCTTACCAAGAAGGTGTTCTGGAATACGACCTGTACTACAACACTAACGACTTTGAAGGCTTCTACTACCTAGCTTCAACTTTCTCACCAGACAGCTACGATGGCCAACGTGACAACTTCCTTGGTATGTACCGTGATGAAGCAAATCCAATTGCGGTTGAAAACGGTAAGTGTTCTAACAGCGCTCAAACTTGTTACAACCATTGTGGTTCTCTGCACAAGCAATTTACGATTCAACCCGGTGAAGAAGTTCGCTTTGCGTATGTACTCGGTATCGGTAAAGGCAACGGTGAACGCCTACGTGAGAAGTACCAAGACACAGCAAACGTAGACGCCGCTTTCCAAGGCATCAAAGATCACTGGGACGAGCGTTGCAACAAATTCCAAGTTAAGTCGCCAAACGAAGGCTTAGACACAATGATCAACACGTGGACGCTATACCAAGCGGAAACCTGTGTGGTTTGGTCACGCTTTGCATCATTCATCGAAGTTGGCGGTCGTACTGGTCTTGGTTACCGTGATACGGCTCAAGATGCTATTTCAGTACCCCATGCCAACCCACAAATGACCAAGAAACGTATTATCGACCTGCTTCGCGGCCAAGTGAAAGCGGGCTACGGTCTACACTTGTTCGATCCTGACTGGTTCGATCCAGAGAAAGCCGACGTTGAGCCATCAAAATCACCAACAGTTGTTCCAACACCGTCAGATGACGACAAGATCCACGGCATTGACGATACCTGTTCTGATGACCACCTATGGATCGTTCCGACCATTATCAAATACGTAATGGAAACCGGTGAGCACGACTTCTTTGATGAAGTGATCCCATACGCAGACGGTGGCGACGCGACAGTTTACGAACACATGAAAGCGGCACTGAACTTCTCTGCTGAATACGTGGGTCAAACGGGTATTTGTAAAGGCCTTCGTGCTGACTGGAATGACTGTTTGAACCTAGGTGGCGGTGAATCATCAATGGTTTCATTCCTACACTTCTGGGCGCTACAAGAATTCCTAGATCTTGCTAAGTTCCGTAATAACGATGCTGACGTTGCGAAATACACTGAAATGGCTGCTAACGTTCGCGAAGCATGTGAAACGCATCTTTGGGATGACGAAGGTGGCTGGTACATCCGTGGTCTGACTAAAAATGGCGACAAGATCGGTACAGCACAACAAGCTGAAGGTCGTGTGCACCTTGAGTCAAACACGCTCGCGGTTCTATCTGGTGCGGTATCTCAAGAACGCGGTGAGAAAGCGATGGACGCAGTCGATGAGAACCTATTCTCTGAATACGGCCTACACCTAAACTCTCCATCATTTGCAACACCAAACGATGATATCGGCTTCGTAACTCGCGTTTACCAAGGCGTAAAAGAGAACGGCGCAATCTTCTCTCACCCTAACCCATGGGCCTGGGTGGCAGAAGCGAAGCTAGGCCGTGGTGACCGTGCGATGAAATTCTACGACGCACTAAACCCATACAACCAAAATGACATGATTGAAACACGCTACGCAGAACCATACTCGTACGTGCAGTTCATCATGGGTAAAGATCACCAAGACCACGGCCGTGCAAACCACCCTTGGTTAACCGGTACCTCTGGTTGGGCTTACTTCGCGGTAACCAACTTCATTCTTGGTGTTCGTACCGGCTTTGAAGGCTTAACGGTTGATCCTTGTATCCCGACTGATTGGCCAGAATTCGAGGTTACTCGTCAATGGCGTGGCGCGACTTATAACATCACAGTGCAAAACCCGAATGCAGTAAGCAAAGGCGTTGCCTCTATCACTATCAATGGTGAATCAGTTGAAGGCGCTATCCCAGTACAAGCAGAAGGCAGCGTGAACGATGTTGTCGTTGTTCTAGGCTAGTCACGCAATTTAACGAACAGCTCTTGTCTCAAGTCTTTACAGGCTTGAGACAATGAGACTAAAAGGATTTTCTAATGATTAAATTTGGTACAGGTGGCTGGCGCGCTTTCATTGGTGAGGAGTTCACTAGAGAAAACGTCCGTTTGGTAGCGCAAGCACTCGCTAACATCATCAACAACGAAGATGCAGCCAAGAATGGGTTTGTGATCGGCTATGACCGTCGTTTCCTTTCCGATAAAGCCGCATGTTGGTTTGCAGAAGTACTTGCGGCGAACAACATCAAAGTAAGCTTCATCGATAAGTTTGTTCCAACACCTATCGTGATGTTCCAAGCAAAAGAGATGGGATGCACCTACTCGGCGTGTATTACCGCCTCTCACAACCCAGCCGATTACAATGGCATCAAGGTATTCATTGAAGGTGGCCGTGATGCTGATGAGATCATCACAGAGAAGATCGAACAGCAAATCGCAACACTGACCAACGAAGATATTATTCGTGTCGATTTCGAGCAAGCATTAAACGACAAAGAAATCGAAATCATCAACCCGATGAACGCCTTTGTTGATTCCATCATTAATGCCATCGATATTGAATCGATTAAGAAAGCGAATCTACGCGTGCTGATCGACCCAATGTTTGGTGTGGCGAAAAACGCTCTGCAAACGGTTCTTATCAACGGTCGTTGTGATGTCGACGTAATCAACGATGGTAAAAACCCAGACTTCGGTGGCCTAATGCCTTCTCCTAGCGCAGCAACGCTCTATCGCTTGAAGCACTTAGTTGCAGCAGAAGGCTATGACATTGGTATTGGTACTGATGGCGATGCCGACCGTTTGGGAATCATCGATGAGAAAGGTCACTTCATTCACCCTAACGAAGTACTACTCCTACTTTACTACTACTTGCTGGAATACAAAGGTTGGAAGGGCTCTGTCGTTCGTAACATCGCAACCACACATCTACTGGATAAAGTCGCGGCAGATCATGGTGAGAAGAGCTTTGAGGTTCCTGTAGGCTTTAAGCATATCAGCTCACAAATGGAGGCCGATGACTCTCTGATTGGTGGCGAAAGTTCAGGTGGTTTAACCATTCGTGGTCACATCAAAGGTAAGGATGGCGTATTTGCTTCAAGCTTACTGGTTGAGATGATCAGTGTGACAGGCAAGAAGTTGTCTGAATTACTTGATGAGATTTACTCTAAATATGGCTATGCCTACACCGCAGAAGGCGATTGTAAGTTTAAACCTTCAGAGAAAGAAGCGCTTTACACTAAGATCTACGTCGAGAAGCAACTGCCTGAATTTGAATACGAAATTGAAAAAGTAAGCTATGAAGATGGTGCCAAGGTGTACTTCAAGAATGGCGGCTGGGTGATTGCTCGCTTCTCAGGAACAGAGCCGTTACTACGAATCTTCGCAGAAATGGAAGATAAAGACACTGCAGAACGTGTTCTTCAAAAAGTGAAAGACTTCCTCTCTCTATAGGCTTATAGAGTGCAGCAGTTTTGTATGGGACTTAACAAATCACTGCCTTGTTAAAGCCTATAAGTGAAGAACTCTTGCCCAGTACTTTGATTAAAGTGCTGGGCTTTTTTATCGCGATTCTTGTAACGATTAGTATCGCGTTATATCTCTTTAAAAAGCCAATACGCCTTTGGTATCGACTTTTACGTTGACCGGCATACCCACTTCAAGTGCTTCTGACGAGGTTGCTAATAACTTCTGACCATGCGCTTCGATTACATAACGACAGTGATCACCCATAAATTGCTGTTCTAGCACCGAAATAGCACTATCTTGCTCGTAACTTGCTTGGATATGCTGGGGCCTTAGCAGAAGCTCACATGTATTGCCGAACTCAATCTCCGTTTGCGGTTTGGCTTCAACCATACCCAAACTGGTTTCAAATTCATGCTCCGAAATACGCTGTGCATTGAGGTAGCTACCGCCACCCAAAAAGTCTGCAACAAACTTACTTGAAGGATGGAAATACAACTCAGATGCCGAACCATACTGCTCAATCACACCATGGTTCATTACTGCCATTTTATCTGCAAATGCGAACGCTTCTTCACGGCTGTGAGTTACGAAGATAGCTGTAACACCCTGCTTCTTAAAAATCTTGCGAATCTGAGAAATCAGCTCATGACGAACCTGAGTATCGATGTTTGAGAATGGTTCATCTAACAGTAGCAAGTCTGGCTTGTACGCCAAAGAACGAGCAATAGCGACACGCTGTTGTTGACCACCTGAAAGTTGGTGTGGGTAGCGGTCACCGTACTCATCTAAGTGAACCAACTCCAGCATCTCTTGAACTTTGTCTTTCTTTTGCTGCTCAGAAAGGTCTTTCAAGCCAAAGCCGACATTCTGGTTTACCGTCAGGTGCGGAAACAGGGCGTAATCTTGGAAAATCATACCAATGTTACGCTGCTCTGGTGGCAACCAATTCTCGCCATCATCAATGGTTTGACAGTTCAAACTCATTACGCCACTACTCAATGGAAGCAGGCCTGCAATCGCCTTAAGTAAGGTGGTTTTCCCGCAACCACTTGCACCAAGAAGACAAACAATTTCACCATGCTCAACTTCTAACGAGAGCGCTTCCAAGATGGTTTGCGACTCATACTTACAAGTCAGATCTTTAATTGATAATGCACAACTCATTAGTGTTTCTGCTCCAAAGAACGGTTTACGATGATCAGAGGAATTAAACCTACTAACACCAGTAATACAGCAGGCATCGCCGCCAATTCGAGGTGCTCATCTGAGGCATAGTTATAAACATAGGTCGCTAATGTTTCGAAGTTGAAAGGACGCAGCAGCAATGCCGCATTTAGCTCTTTCATTGATTCGATAAACACCAGTAAACCGGCGATCAGCGCGCCGCGTTTAATCAAAGGTAAATGAACACGACGTAACATCTGGTTGGTATTGCAACCCATGGTTTTAGAAGCCATATCCAATGAAGGAGATACTTTACTCAAGCTACTTTCAATACTGCCAATCGCCACTGCAGAAAAACGTACCACCATTGCAAAGATAAGCGCAAACATGGAACCAGAGAAAATCAGCCCCGGACGTCCCCACTCCATCACTTTGGCAATATCATTGACTAAGTGATCCATGAACAACACAGGCACCATCACACCAATCGCCAACACAGTGCCTGGAACAGCATAGCCCATCGAAGCAATACGCATGTAAGCCTGATTTTTCTTACTCGGGCTGACACGTTGATTAAAGTTCACAATCATCGCAATTATAACGCCAATAATCGCCGCGATTACTGACACATAAAGACTGTTAACAGCATACTCTCTGAATTCAGGCGTCCAACTTTGTGCAAAGTATTTGTAGGCATAGATCATCAACTGACCCAGAGGGAATAAGAACGCAACGCACACTAATCCCCAGCACCAAAACAGTGCCAACCACTTCTTCCAACCGGATAGGTCGTAACGAAAGTCTTCACGACTGCTGAATTGATTCTGGAACAGTTTCTGTTTACGACGACTGTAGCGCTCTGAACTCAACAGCAAGATCACGATAACTAGCATAATTGCCGATATTTTCGCAGCAGCCGTTAAACTTGAATAACCTAACCAGGTATCGTAAACCGCTGTCGTTAAAGTGTTGACTGCAAAGTAACTCACGGTACCAAAATCACCGATAGTTTCCATCGCAACAAGCGATAGACCTACCGCCATTGATGGGCGAACAAGTGGCAACGAGATACGACGAAAGCTTTCCCAAGGTGAGCATTTTAGCAACCGAGCGGATTGCAGTAAGGAGACGTTTTGCTCCATAAATGCGGCGCGGCACAGCAAGTAAACATAAGGATAGAGAACGAGAGACAGAACAATAATAGCACCAGATAAGGTTCTAATATCCGGGAACCAATACTCACCGGGTCCCCACTCAGTAAGATCTCGCAGTAGAACTTGAACAGGCCCAGCAAAGTCGAACCAATCGGTAAAGATATAGCCAACAATATAGCCTGGCATTGCTAATGGCAGTACTAGCGCCCATTGCAAAACCCGCTCTCCCGGAACACGGCACATTGCCATAATCCAAGCAGACGGAATACCAAAAACCAAAGACAGGAATAAGGTTCCCATGACTAAAACCACCGTATTGTAAGCATAGGTGGGCATTACTGTGGACATCAGATGAGAAAATAGCTCATCTGTTTCTCCAACAGCCGTCGTAAAAATCGCTAAGATCGGTAAAACCAGTAATACAGCAATAATGCCGCTACTGGTGTTCCATAAATAATTCTTTTCTTTCATCGCCTAACTACAAAGAGGCTTAATGAAACACAAATGCATTTGCAAATACATCTCATGTCCTTTTAATGGTGGGGTTATTTATACCCATATACTGTAATGACTTCAAGGTGAGATGCTAATAACTCAAGGGATCGACGGCGAGCTTTGTATCAAAAAGTGATTTTCCAAAACAAACAACCCCAAGTGACCGAAAATGGCGACTTGAGGTTGTCATTTTACTTGGGCCGAAGCCTACAGTAATAAATTAAAGATCGAACTTAACTTCGTCTAATAGTTTAATTGCTGCTGCGTGGTGGTCAGCAATTTGGTCTAGAGAAATTGTATCTGCTTTGAATTCACCCCATGAAGCAACAAGCTCAGAAGGTTTAACATCAGCTTTCACTGGGTATTCATAGTTCACTTCTGCATACATGCTTTGTGCTGTGTTACCCGATAGGAATTCCATTAGCTTAACGGCATTCTCTTCGTTTGGAGAGTATTTAGCCATTGCCATACCAGAGATATTCACGTGAGTACCCGTTGTCTCTTGGTTAGGGAAGTTAATGTAAACAGCTTCAGCCCAAGCTTTTTGCTCTTTATCGTTAACCATCTTGCCTAGGTAGTAGCTGTTACCAAGAGCAACATCACATAGGCCTTCTTTAATCGCTTTAACTTGTGCACGATCGTTACCTTGAGGCTTGCGTGCTAGGTTAGCTTTTACGCCTTCTAGCCACTCTTTCGTTTCAGCTTCACCTTTGTGAGCGATCATCGAAGATACTAGAGAAACATTGTATGGGTGCTTACCGCTACGCGTACAGATCTTACCTTTAAATTCAGGCTTAGTTAGATCTTCGTAAGTAAACTCCTCACCTAGACGACCAACACGGTCACGAGAAGAGTAAACGCTACGTGTACGTGTTGTTAGAGCGAACCACTCATTGTTTGTATCTTGGTATTGAGCAGGAATATTCTTTTCAAGAACTTCGCTTTCAACAGACTGAACTAAACCTTGTTTAGTTAGCTCAGATAGACGACTGATGTCTACAGTTAACACTACGTCTGCAGGGCTGTATTCGCCTTCTTGAGCTAACTTTTCTGCTAAACCTTTTTTAGCAAACTTAACGTTTACTTTAATGCCAGTCTCTTTTGTGAATTCCTTGAACATTGGTTCAACTAGGAAAGGTTGACGGTAAGAGTATACGTTTACTTCTTCCGCAGCCATTGCTGTCGGGGCAATTACACCACACGCTAGAGCTGAAAGTGTTAGCAGTTTCTTCATTGTAAAATCCTTTATATCGAAATGATAATGTCTATCAGTTGCGTTATTATATTCATCATTAACATAATTACAATGACGACCAACAAAAAATCCGTCTACTCAGACCATTCAAACTCTCACTTTTGTAACAAACCATTTCAACTTTGTGTCTTGTCGTTCCTCTTAAACAATGAGCCTAACTTCAACGTTCGTGTTTATATATTGTGCAACCGTAAATACAACAAAGCCCCGCAACAAGAGTTGCGGGGCTTTCTTTGTCCAACCTAACCCATTCAGATTAGGCGACGACTGTTGATTATTTTACTGATACAAACTCAGGGTAAGCGCCGACACCACAATCGTGCATGTCCATACCTTCAAGTTCTTCATCTTCCGTTACTCGGATACCGATTGTTGCTTTAAGCACCGCCCATACTGCTAGGCTAGCACCGAATACCCATGCAAAGATGACTGCTGCACCCATTAGCTGAGCACCAAACGTTGCATCAGCGTTGCTTAGTGGCACAGCCATTAGACCGAAGAAACCACATACACCGTGTACAGAGATAGCACCTACTGGATCATCAATCTTAGCTTTGTCTAGAGCGATGATGCTGAATACAACCAATGCACCAGATACCGAACCAATCGCTACAGCAAATAGAGGTGATGGTGATAGAGGGTCTGCAGTGATTGCTACTAGGCCAGCTAACGCGCCGTTAAGAATCATTGTTAGGTCTGCTTTACCCCAAGTTGTTTTACATACTAGTAGTGCTGCAATTGCGCCTGCTGCTGCTGCTGCGTTGGTGTTAAGGAAGATTTGACCTACTGCTGTTGCGTTCTCAAAATCCGAAACCATCAGTTGAGAACCGCCGTTGAAACCGAACCAACCGAACCAAAGGATAAATGTACCTAGCGTTGCAAGTGGCATGTTTGAACCAGGAATCGGGTAGATTTCACCGTTCTTACCGTATTTACCTTTACGAGCACCGAGTAGTAGAACACCAGCTAACGCTGCTGCTGCACCAGCCATGTGTACGATACCTGAACCTGCGAAGTCACTGAAACCCGCTTCTGATAGGAAACCACCGCCCCAAGTCCAATAACCTTCAACAGGGTAAATGAACGCTGTTAGTACTACAGAGAAGATTAGGAATGACCAAAGCTTCATACGCTCAGCAACCGCACCAGATACTACAGACATTGCTGTTGCAACGAATACTACCTGAAAGAAGAAGTCTGATTCTAGAGAGTGGTCTGCGCCTTCACCTTGTGTACCAATTAGAGTACCAAATGATGGCAACCAACCGCCTTCACCGTTGTCGACATACATGATGTTGTAACCAACCACTAAGAAAGCAGTACAAGCAATTGCGTACAAACAGATGTTCTTAGTTAAAATTTCTGTGGTGTTCTTTGAACGAACTAGGCCAGCTTCTAACATCGCGAAGCCTGCTGCCATCCACATTACCAACGCACCTGAAATGAGGAAGAAAAAAGTGTCTAGTGCGTAACGTAGTTCCGTTACTGTTGTTGTAAGTTCCATATTAAAGTCTCCAGTCCTTGTAATTCTTTAAAGTGCTTCAGCATCCATTTCACCAGTACGAATTCGTACGGCTTGGCTTAGGTCATACACAAAAATTTTGCCGTCGCCGATTTTTCCGGTGTGTGCCGCTTGGCTAATCGCTTCAACAACTCGGTCAACATTCTCAGCTTGGGTAGCAATCTCTAGCTTCACCTTTGGTAGGAAATCCACTTGGTACTCTGCACCACGATACAATTCAGTGTGTCCCTTCTGACGACCAAAGCCTTTCACTTCAGAAACAGTCATACCTTCAATACCCACATCAGAGAGCGCTTCGCGTACATCGTCTAATTTGAATGGCTTAACAATGGCATTTATTAATTTCATATTCGTTCCTTAAATTCTTACTTAATCCGTTAATTCTCTTATTACAATCCAAGTAGCGTGCCAAAAAGTTAAGTGCCTGATTTTAAACAAGATGAAGATAATAAGGTCGTAATAACGAAAAAGGCCGCACCAACATGGTGCAGCCTTTTCACTATCTTAATGCGCGATGCTCTTATTGCTCCAGTTTTGGGCAACGGAGCCTTCAAAGCTCTGAATGACTAACAAATAGGTCTTAGGACTAGTAACCTAAAAAATCCATCCAGCGTTCGATGAGCAGTTCGAAATCGTCGATTCCACAGCTTGCTTGGCTTTCACAGTTATAGAAGTCGAACTCACTGCCCTCTTCCATCTCTTGCTCATGCGCTAACACGTTTTCTTGAATCGTTACTTCGTCTTCATTAATCGCAAGGCTAATCTCTTTGCCAAGCAACGTCACTTCATTGCTCAAGTCCTGTCGAGATTGCTCAATCAACGCCATCACATGATCTAATTTTTGCTTATCTTTACCGATCTCTTCTTGAAGCCAACGGCCAACAATCTCATGGCCCATGCTGCATTTCACATAGTATTCACCCATTAGAGTGTTTCTAGTAAATTCAAACTCCATAACTCAACCTATACTGCATTAATACTCAAGCGATACTATTTCTGAGTATACCATTGTCTTGTCAGAAACGAGCGTATTGACGAATTTATCGTTACGATCCAACCTACACAGTCAATGAAGAGGAGGGCTCTATGCAGTTGAACGAAATGATTGCCAAACAAATTGTCGAACGAACCATGAAGATCATCCCACACTCGATTAATGTGATGGATAATAAAGGTCGCATTATTGGATCCAGTGATCCTACTCGCTTATACCAAAAACATGAAGGAGCGGTACTTGCCATCACCGAATCACGAGTCGTTAATATTGACGAAGCCACTGCCGAACACCTAAAAGGGGTTAAGCCTGGAGTTAATTTACCGATTCTATTTCAGGATAATGTCATTGGGGTGATTGGGGTTTCTGGGACACTGCAGCAAGTTCATCATTTTGGTGAGCTGGTGAAGATGACCGCTGAGCTTATTGTTGAACAAGCTGTACTTATGTCTCAAGTAGAATGGAATAAGAGGCATCGTGAAGAATTGGTATTGCAATTAATCCGAGGTAGCACGCTTAATGACATGCAACTGCAATCCATCGCACAGCGTCTGGATCTCGACCTTGCACAACCGCGGATTGCCGCCATCGTCAAGGTGTTACCGATAGGAGACACTGCGCCTTCATTGGAAAACTTACAGCAATTAGTACATTTACTTGAATATCCCGAGCGCGATAATTTAGTCGGTATCTTGTCTGTTTCACAAAACGAAGTGGTGGTACTCAAGCCTATAACCCTGATAGGGAACAGCTGGTCCAAGGATGCAGAAGCCAAGCGCGTGAAATTGCTACTCAAAAGAATAAAGAAAGAAGCTAAGTTTCAAATCAAGATTGCGCTTGGGGATTACTTTACCGGACTTTCTGGTTTAGCACGCTCATATGATACCGCTGAGCTCACTATGCGCAGTGTCGGTAACCGCCCCGGAGACATGTTTTTCTATCAAGACTATCGACTGCCGGCCATTATGAGTAGCCTGTTACAAGATCCATGGATTCGTGAGCAACTGGAGCAGTCTTACCTACATCTTCAACAACAGGACAGTAAAGGGATACTGATCAAAACTTTGAAGACATATTTAAAGCAGAACTGTGATTCAGCTCTCACCTGTAACGAACTACATATCCATCGCAATACGCTACGCTACGCTATCGAACAGACAAGATAAACCAAATAACATCATTAAATATCAACAATATAGACGATCTATTTCAACTCTACATTGCAATAAATCTATTCCACTGGTCGAGCTAAAAAATGTGCAACTGCACAATTTAAAAGGACCGATTTGAGCACTTATTTGTAGAGAATGACAAAGACTTACCAACCCTATATCTTTATATTTGCCGAAAATGACACATCGTTATCTGGGAAATAGAACATGATTGAAGTTTCAACTCTTGGCGCACTTTCAGCATTGATTGTTGCTATCGCGCTCATTCTTAAAAAAGTGCCACCCACCTACGGCATGATCATCGGTGCTTTGGTTGGCGGCGTGGTTGGCGGCGTTTCTCTCACCGAAACCGTTGAGTTAATGATAGGTGGTGCCCAAGGGATCGTCACTTCAGTGATGCGAATTCTCGCCGCTGGTGTGTTGGCCGGCGTACTAATTGAATCAGGGGCGGCTACCTCGATTGCAGAATCCATCATCAAAAAAGTAGGCGAAACTCGCACCTTACTTGCTCTTGCCATTGCGACCATGATTTTAACCGCTGTTGGCGTTTTCGTTGATGTGGCCGTTATCACGGTTTCTCCTATTGCACTGGCTATTGCTCGCCGCGCAGACCTTTCTAAAACCGCGATCCTTTTGGCGATGGTGGGCGGCGGTAAAGCAGGTAATGTCATGTCGCCTAACCCAAATGCCATTGCGGCGGCTGATGCGTTCAATGTTCCGTTAACCTCTGTGATGGCTGCAGGCGTGATTCCGGGTCTATTTGGGCTGCTTTTCGCCTACTTCTTGGCAAAGCGCCTCGTCAATAAAGGTTCAAAAGTAGCGGAAAGTGAAGTGGTCAAAGCGGATCAAAGTTCACTGCCAAGCTTTTCTTCTTCAATCGTTGCACCGTTAGTGGCTATTGCCCTACTCGCGCTGCGACCACTCGCTGATATCAATGTTGATCCTCTAATTGCATTACCCTTGGGTGGATTGCTGGGTGCACTGGCTATGGGTCGCTTCAAACAAGCCAATAGCTTTGCGGTTTCAGGCTTGTCACGTATGGCACCGGTTGCTGTAATGCTACTGGGCACAGGAACCATTGCAGGCATCATTGCTAACTCAGGACTAAAAGCTGATCTGATTGAAGTGCTGACGATGTCTGGGCTGCCTTCTTACTTACTTGCTCCGTTTTCTGGCGCACTGATGGCACTATCAACCGCATCGACAACTGCCGGAACAGTAGTGGCATCGAATGTATTTGCCAACACCATTCTTGAGCTAGGTGTTCCAGCTCTCGCAGGCGCAGCAATGATCCACTCTGGTGCGACAGTACTTGACCATATGCCACATGGTAGCTTCTTCCATGCCACGGGTGGTGCGGTACATATGAGTATTCATGAACGTCTAAAACTCATCCCTTATGAGTCAGCGGTCGGTCTTGTTATCGCCTTCGTCTCAGTAATGATCTTCGGTGTATTTGGTCTGTTTGTTTAAGTTTAAAGGTATCAAAATGAAAATTGTAATTGCTCCTGACTCATATAAAGAAAGCCTATCAGCAATGGGCGTTGCTCAAGCGATTGAAGATGGCTTTAAACAGCTAATACCAAACGCCGAATACGTAAAATTACCAATGGCTGATGGTGGTGAAGGCACAGTACAATCTCTGGTGGATGCGACCAATGGCTCTATCATCCAACATCCAGTGATTGGTCCATTAGGTGAAATTGTCGAAGGCTTCTACGGTATGTTCGGTGACGGTAAAACTGCCATTATTGAAATGGCGGCCGCTTCCGGCCTAGATTTAGTCTCTCCAGAACAACGTAATCCACTAAAAACCACTACCTATGGTACGGGTGAGTTGATCAAAGCCGTATTAGATAAAGGTGTTGAGCATATTATTATTGGCATTGGTGGTAGTGCGACCAATGATGGTGGCTTAGGAATGGCTCAAGCGCTAGGCATTCGTATGCTAGATGCAGAGGGTCACGAGCTGGTGTTTGGTGGTGGTGAACTGTCAAAACTGACAACCATTGATCTCACCAACCTCGACCCACGCCTACAAAACGTACGCTTAGAGGTCGCTTGTGATGTCGATAATCCATTATGCGGACCAAAAGGGGCATCACAGGTATTCGGTCCGCAAAAAGGCGCAACACCAGACATGGTTGAGCTGTTAGATGCTAACCTTGCTCATTATGCCAGTATCATGAAAAACCAGTTAGGCGTCGATGTCATTGATCTCCCTGGTGCTGGCGCGGCAGGCGGTCTAGGCGCGGCACTTGTTGGCCTGTTAAATGCGGAGCTTCGCCCTGGTATTAACATCGTAATGGACGCCGTCAATTTAGATGAAATAGTCTCAGATGCTGATCTTGTGATTACAGGAGAGGGGCGCATTGATAGCCAAACCATTCATGGCAAAACACCGATTGGTGTCGCTCGCACAGCCAAAAAACATAAACTGCCTGTCATCGGTATTGCCGGCTGTCTAGCCAGTGATTGTGGTGTGGTTCATGAGCATGGTATCGACGCGGTATTTGCGGTAGTGAACCGTTCAGTAGACTTGCCGACAGCTTTGGCTGAAGCGGCTGAAAATATTGAACTTACTGCTCGCAATGTTGCAGCAATGTATACGATTAAGCACTAATCGAGCTCTCTGTAAGCTAAAAGCAATTTTCGCTGTATGCTAAAAGCAATTAAGGCCGCTATTCACAGCGGCCTTAATTATATTTACAACAAAATCAGACGTTACGCAGGCTCTTGGAAGATAACCGTGTCTGCTTTTTCCGTGTACTGACCCATTTTATGGAAGTTCAGGTAACGGTATGTATCAGCAGCCGTTGCATTAATCTTCTCAGCGTACTCTAAGTACTCTTCTTTCGTTGGGATGCGACCTAGAATCGCGCCAACAGCAGAAAGCTCAGCAGAAGCCAGATAAACGTTCGCGCCATTACCTAAGCGGTTCGGGAAATTACGCGTTGACGTCGACATAACCGTCGAAGCATCAGCAACACGAGCTTGGTTACCCATACATAGTGAACAGCCAGGAGTTTCGATACGTACCCCAGCACGACCGAAGATGCCGTAGTAGCCTTCTTCTGTCAGTTGGTCTTTATCCATCTTCGTTGGCGGAGCCACCCATAGGCGAGTATTTAGCGAGCCGTTAAACTCTTCTAGCATCTTACCTGCAGCACGGAAGTGACCGATGTTCGTCATACAAGAACCGATGAACACTTCTTGAATCTCAGTACCTTGAACGTCCGAAAGAAGACGAGCATCATCTGGATCGTTTGGTGCACATAGGATTGGTTGATCGATGTCAGCAAGATCAATCTCGATAACGTGCGCGTATTCCGCATCTGAATCAGCAGATAGCAACTCAGGGTTCTCTAGCCACTCTTCCATTGCTGTAATACGACGCTCAATCGTACGAACATCACCGTAACCTTCAGCGATCATCCACTTCAGCATCACTATGTTCGAGTTCAAGTACTCAGAGATAGACTCTTCAGAAAGCTTAACGGTACAACCTGCAGCAGAACGCTCAGCAGATGCATCAGAAAGCTCAAATGCTTGCTCAACAGATAAGTGCTCAACACCTTCAATTTCTAGTACACGACCAGAGAATTCGTTGATCTTACCGGCTTTCTCTACCGTTAGTAGGCCTTGCTTGATGCCGTAAAGAGGAATGGCATGTACTAGGTCACGTAGCGTGATACCCGGTTGCATTTCACCTTTAAAGCGAACCAAGATAGATTCAGGCATATCAAGAGGCATAACGCCTGTTGCTGCAGCAAATGCTACCAAGCCAGAACCCGCAGGGAATGAAATACCTAGAGGGAAACGAGTATGCGAGTCACCACCTGTACCTACAGTATCAGGAAGAAGCATACGGTTTAGCCATGAGTGGATAACGCCATCACCCGGACGAAGTGAAACACCCGCACGATTCATGATGAAATCAGGTAGCGTATGGTGAGTGTTTACATCGACTGGTTTAGGGTATGCCGATGTGTGACAGAAAGACTGCATTACAAGGTCTGCAGAGAAACCAAGACACGCCAGATCTTTAAGCTCATCACGAGTCATAGGACCGGTCGTATCTTGAGAACCGACTGTCGTCATTTTAGGTTCACAGTACTGACCAGCACGAACACCTTCAACGCCACATGCTTTACCAACCATCTTCTGAGCTAGCGTGTAGCCTTTATCAGATGCAGATGGATCGATTGGTTTAGCAAACAGATCCGTTTCAGCTAGACCTAGAGCGTCACGAGCACGACCCGTTAGACCACGACCGATGATCAGTGGAATACGGCCACCAGCACGCACTTCATCAAGAAGTACTTTGCTTAGCTCAAAGTTTGAAATCACAGAACCGTTCTTGTGAACAACACCTTCGTACGGGTAGATATCAATGATATCGCCCATGTTCATGTCTTGTACGTTCAGTTCAATGGGTAGTGCGCCTGAATCTTCCATTGTGTTGTAGAAGATTGGTGCAATTTTACCACCAAGACAAACACCGCCAGTACGCTTGTTTGGTACGAATGGGATATCTTCACCCATGAACCAAAGTACTGAGTTTGTTGCCGATTTACGTGAAGAACCTGTACCAACAACATCACCAACGTAAGCCAGTGGAATGCCATCTTTTTGCATTTCTTCAATTTGTTTGATTGGACCAACGCTACCCTGTTCATCAGGAGTAATGCCATCACGTTCCATCTTCAGCATCGCTTTCGCGTGTACTGGGATGTCAGGACGTGACCATGCATCAGGCGCTGGAGATAGGTCATCGGTGTTCGTTTCACCAGTGACTTTAAATACTTTTACTGTGATTTTTTCTGCTACTTTATCTTTCGCTGTAAACCATTCAGCATCAGCCCAAGATTGAAGTACTTGTTGTGCAGCAGCATTGCCAGCTTTCGCTTTCTCTTCTACGTCATAGAACGCATCGAACATCAGTAGAGTATGAGATAGCGCTTTAACAGCGATTGGAGCAAGCTCAGCATCGTCTAGTAGAGATACTAGAGATTCGATGTTGTAACCGCCTTGCATGGTACCAAGCAGTTCTGCAGCTTTTGCTTTGCTTACTAGTGGCGAAGCTACTTCACCTTTAGTGATAGCCGTAAGGAAGCCAGCTTTTACGTAAGCAGCTTCATCTACACCCGGTGGAATGCGATTTTCTAGTAGGTCAAGAATGATTTCTTCTTCACCTTGAGGTGGATTCTTCAGAAGTTCAACTAGGCCAGCTACCTGCTCAGCATCTAGTGGTTTTGGAACAACTCCTTCGGCAGCACGTTCTTCGACGTGTTTACGGTAGGCTTCAAGCACGACTTTTTTCCTCTCATTGCGGTTCACTTCTTCCCTTCATAATTGTTAGTAAAATAAAGAAGTGAACATCCTTGGAAACTTGGCTCTCCATTGCCATTTTTGTCATTCAATTTGTATTGATGAGCGGCGTCATAGAGGCCAAACTGTGGGCGGTAGAATAGCAAATTTAACGTTAAATTAAAATCTTATCATTTTGACCAACATAGCAAGTTAAGACGAAAGTCCCACTATTTTTGCCTAATTACGCACTTAAATGGCGACTCTGCGCATGATTATTTGTAGGACGTACCTACAATCAGATACACCGAATCGAAATTATCTTCGGTTCGGCCATAAGCTAAAATGATCGGCCCGATTGGAGAATCAACACCCGCGAAAACAGAACCCGCGGTGTACATTGGCGCTTCATCAATACTCAAATCATTGTTCGACCAAACACCACCATGCTCAATGGATGCGCCCACGTAGAATGGTGATTTAAAAAGGCCGAAGTCATTTTCAAACCACTTATAACGATAAATAAGGCTGGTGTAAGCCAAGTTCTGACCAATCATACTATTCCTTGGAATACCTGACAGGTTTAAGAAGCCACCAAGCTCTTTGGGATCAATAGGGAAAATCGAATTTTTGCTCTCTACAATACCGTAATCCAGCTTTGCGACTAAAGTATGCTTCTCAATACTCTTTGCTGCCATGAAATTGGCCGAAAACTCATAAACCGTATCACTCTCAGACGTTAAATCCGATTCACCAAGAGAGCTGTCATTATCAAAATCATCATGAGAAACGAGGTACTCTAAATCGACAAAGTAACCCTTGGTCGGTAAGCTGAAATTATCCAAAGTATCCAGTCGGTAACCCATGAAGCCACCAATACGCTTGTAGCCACCACTGCCCAATGAAGGTAACGAAGAAACCTCAACATCCCCATCTGTATAACGAACACCAAATGTCAGCTCCTGCCACAAGGTTGGTTGATAGCCTAATGCCAATTCACCGACATATTCACTATACGTCATAGGGAGATAATCTTTCGTTACGTCCAGTGTCGGTTCTTCAATATCATCAATATCTGCGGGTAGGTTTCTGTTCTCTTTGCTGTAAACAACCGATGCCGAAGTAAACAGCTTTTGACTCGAAAAGAATGGCGAGTATAGTTCCGCTTCAATTCGCTTGTCCGTTCCCATCTCGATATTGGTTCTTAGCTCTGCACCATGCTTATTAATATCAGTAAAGTTGGCTGAGACACCGAGCGAGTATTGGCTTGTAGTAGAGAAATCATCTTCAAGAAAGAATCGAAAGTTGAGGTAGTTTGGCCCCCAAGATTTTTCGTTCACATCGACCAGCAGTTGCTCCTCGCCATCTACAGTGTCAAATTCATAAGTCACCAACTCGAATCTATCTAGCGCATAGAGGTCTTGTACTTTAGATTCAATTTCACTGGTCTTCAGAATCTCACCTGAATCAAGGTTTAAACGGTTTTCGATCAGCTTATCGGAATAGTGGGTATTGTTATTGATAACAACTCGGTCAACGACGGTCTTATCGCCGTGTTTTAGCTGTCTGCGCGCTTTTTGTTTGTCCTCGATATAATGCTGATAATCGGCATTTGAGAGCGATAGCTTAGAAAGTTCATCAGTATGCTGCTTAGCAGCTTCATAGCCCGCGAGGAAAGCCGATGGCATTTTATCAAATTCTGTCGTCTCCATTTCCCCAACATCTGGGCGCAGGAAGACATCATCGTCTGTTAAAGTTTCAGCTTGCTCTTGGGTGCTGCGTTGAACAAGATAATTAGAGAGTTGGTCAGCTGCGGCTAGAAAATTCGTGAAATCATCTTTGCCTTTGTAGTTGGTACTGATATCCACCGCAATGACAATGTCCGCGCCCATCGCTCTGGCAACGTCGACTGGCATGTTATTGGTGACACCACCATCAACCAGCATTCGACCATCTAAGGAATAAGGGGGAAGCGCGCCGGGTACTGACATACTCGCCATCATGGCATCAACAAGGTGGCCATGATCGATGACCACCTCTTCAAGTTCGATAATGTCAGTTGCGACTGAACGGTATGGGATAGCAAGATGGTCGAAAGAATCGAATGAGGATAGATTACCCGTGGTCTCACGCAGAATACGCAACATATTCTGGCCTTGCACCACCCCTTTCCTTGCTTTGATTTCGCCCCAACCTAAGCCGAGATCGGTGTTCAGTTGGTAGCGGTCTTCATATTCTTTGTCACGTACGCGGCGATCACTACGGTTAACGCGATCACGATAACCGCGATTCCAATCAACCGTATAAATAAAGCTCTCGATCTCGTCTGCGCTCATCCCTGTCGCATAAAGACCACCAACGTATGAGCCCATACTGGTACCGGTAATGTAATCAACCGGGATTTGCATCTCTTCTAGAGCTTTAAGCACACCAATGTGAGCTGCACCTTTTGCCCCGCCACCAGCAAGAACGACAGCAACGGTTGGTCTTTTATGAGCTTGTTCAGCCTGCTGAGATTGATCAACCTGTGTCGCGGTGGATGCAAACAGCTGAAAACTGATCACAGTACCGACAATGCCTAAGCCACTCACTAACCAACGAGAAATCATTATTTTAACTGTCCTTGTCATTCTTTCTTGTTACGACTTTACCACTGAAAAAGCTTCTTTAGCCACTGTTTTGGTTGACTTTCACAACCCTTTTTAATGTTTCCATCCTCATCCCAAACTGGCAGTTTGACTGCGCCATCACAATCAAACTCTAAAGCCCCTTCAGAAGTTCGAGTAAAGTTAGCGGTGACAATTCCTGTCGGCCAAGGCAGTAATAACTGCTCGGGTGTTCTCTGTTTGAGATAATCGGCATAAACACGTAACGCACCACTCGAACCAGTAAGCTTAGTCGGCTTATTATCATCACGTCCTAGCCAGATGGTCGTCACTTCACGGCCATCTACGCCCACGAACCAACTGTCTCGGCTGTCATTACTAGTGCCAGTTTTACCAGCTAACCCTGCCCATGCAAACTGACCTTGTAGGAAACGGCCCGTGCCTTCCGACACGCCACGTTTCATTGCATAGGTTGTAAGCCAAGCGGCTTGCTGGTCAACGCTTTGTGATACACGAGGGATCGACTGATACAGAACCTCGCCATCGTTATCAACAACTGAGCGAAGCGCAGACAAAGGTGCTATACGCCCAGAATTGGTAATGGTTTGATACATCTGCGCAACTTGGAACGGAGTCAGTGAGAACGAACCCAAAAACATCGACGGCACTGGGCGAATCTCATTTTTATCGACCCCCAGTTTTCCAATCGTATCCGAGACACTATCAATGCCTAATTGCATGCCTAAACGAACAGTAGGTACGTTGTAAGACTTAGAAAGCGCCACATACAAAGGCACATCGCCACGGAACTTACGATCGAAGTTTCTCGGGCTCCACACGCTACCTTTACTGCCTTTCAAGCTCAGTGGCGTGTCTTTCAATGTTGTCGCCAACGTGTACTTCTGAGGCTGCTCTAGTGCGGTTAAGTAAATTGCAGGCTTGACCAAAGAACCAATTGGGCGACTCGCGTTCAAGGCACGGTTAAAGCCATCGTAGCCAGTACGCTTACCACCGACCATCGCCCGGATTTCACCGGTATTTCTATCCACGGCAATAGCTGCTGCTTCCAGCTTATTACCTGCGGTTTTCGATAAATCAGGCACCTTACGAGCAATCGACTTCTCTAACTTGTCTTGAGATACCGGATCCAGAGAGGTAAAGACTCGAATCCCTTTTTTCGCCTCAAATCGATCGCCGACATACTTCTTAAGCTCAATGTTTACTTGTTGGAAATAAGCGGGCTGACGGCTAGCAATGCGTGGGTTGTCTTGAATATCCAAATCACGACTCGCCGCCTCTTCGTATTGTCGCGGAGTTAAGATGTCTTGTTGCATCAATAAGCGAAGAACCAGATCGCGTCGAGTCTTAGCACGCTCAGGATAGCGAACCGGATTGTAATACGACGGTCCTTTCACCATACCCACCAGCAGTGCTAGCTGATCGATGCGCAGCTCTTGAATAGGTTGACCAAAATACAAACGAGACGCTAAACCGAAGCCATGAATCGCTTGCCCACCATTCTGTCCAAGATAAACCTCATTTAAGTAAGCCTCTAGGATACGGTCTTTGCTGTAACGATGGTCTAAGATAAGTGCAATGTAGGCTTCACGAACCTTACGCCACAATGTACGTTCACTGGACAGGAACAGGTTTTTTGCCAACTGTTGTGTCAGCGTACTACCACCTTGTACCGTTCGCCCAGCTTTGACGTTAACGACCATTGCACGAGCGATGGCCAGTGGCGACACACCATCGTGTTGATAGAAGTTTCGGTCTTCGGTTGCCAGTAAGGCATCAACCATCACTTCTGGGAACTGATTGCGTTTTAAGAACAGGCGCTGCTCATCGTTACTTTTCTCAAGCATGCCAAGCATTTTCGGTTCAACACGCAGGTAGCCCATGTCGCCTTTCTTCTCCAGCGACTGAATGCGAGTTAATTCGTTACCATTGAAGTGCAGCATCACATGACGATCCGCTTCCGGTCCATCAACAAACTCGAACGGACGACGAATCATTTCAATCTTGGTCGAAGAAGAAGAGTATTCGCCTGGGTGACGAGGCGCGTTCACCTTACGGTAATTAAGTACATCGAGCTCATTCTTAACCTGAACCAAACTCACCGGAGTTCCCGGAGACAGGTCTAGCACTCGCGCATAAACCACGGTTGGCAAATCAAACAGCTGACCTTCAAAGCGCTGTTTGACCACAGAATCAAGATAAATACCGACGAACAACAGCAATGCCGCAAGCGCTAAGCCCGCTTTCCAAGAAATGCCCCATAGGATCTTCAACCAACCTCTTTTGCCAGATTTCTTAGCCTTAGGTTTGGTCTTTTTCGCAGCCGCTCTTGGTTTTCTTGGCTTGGCTTTGGTCGCTGGTGACTTCTTTGCTGGCGCTTTTTTAGGTGGTGCCTTTTTTGGCGTTAACATTTTGGTCATCATCGATTCAACTGTCGTTTGGTTTTAGTGGTTGCTACATGGTTAGCAGGGTCATCCGGCCAAGGATGTTTTGGGTAACGGCCCTTCATCTCTTTTTGTACTTCTTTGTACGCGCCAGCCCAAAAGCCAGCTAAATCTTGAGTAATTTGTAGTGGTCGCTGTGCTGGAGAAAGTAGCTCAAGCACTACTTTTTTACGCCCTTGCGCGATCAATGGCGAGTCTTGTTCGCCAAAGACTTCCTGCATTCGCACTGAGATCACTGGTTCAGATTGATATTGATAACGAATGGCCTTCTTGCTGCCTGTTGGCATCAGATAGTGTGTTGGCAGCCATTGGTCGATTTCTTGATTCAAAGGCCAGCCAAGATAAGCCGACAATGCTTGCTCAATCGAAACACTAGCCAGCCCTTTTGCCGACTTAATGCCATTCAGATAGGGAGATAGCCACTCATCAAGGTGTTCAATCAAACTCGCATCGTCCATCGCTGGCCAATCATGCTCAGGCATCCAAAGTGCTGCACAGCGCACACGCTCAACCAACTGCTTAGCCGAAGCTGTCCAATTTAAGCGATCCAGCCCGCATCGAGCGACATAATTGAGCAGCGCTTGGCTCGCCTGATTCGCATCGGGATCAGGTAAAGCTTTGGTGCTGATAATCAACTTGCCCAGAGATACACGCTGCTCAGCAACTAAACGGCCACGTTTCTCATCCCAATCGGCGTAATCGGAACGCACAAACAGTTTTGGAAATTCAGCTTCTAACTGTGCGATATCAACCGCGGTGGCTAAGAAAATCTGACTGGCTCGCCCTGTGCTGCGCATCAAATCAATCACTACGATATAGTTATTGTTCGCCAGTGGATCATCATCACGAACCTCAGCACCGTGGCCATTCGCCAAAAGGAAAGCACTGCTGGTCGCGCTTCTCACTTGTGCAATCCGGTCTGGGAAGGCAAAACAAAGCACTAATGGTAGCAATGATTCGTCAGCTTGTGACAAATCTAAGTGATGATTGAGTTTGCTCGCGAGACTTTTCGCTCGCTGCATCACAACGCTATTTTTGGAATGTTTTCTTTGCTTAAGTCGATGCAAAGAGTGTTGAATATCCGTCACATTGCGCTCCGGCTCTTCCAGCAAAGCAGCAGCAACAATCGCGACATTCAACAGAGCAGGACTACCTTGCTGCGCTTTAACCAACATGCTGGCAATACGAGGCTCTAGACCTAAACGTTGGACCTGTTTTCCTAATGCCGTAAATTGACCATTATCGTCTAACAATTCAAGAGTCTGTAAGAGTTGCTTGGCTTGCCCGATAGAAGCTTTGGGTGGAACGTCTAACCATTGCAGTTCATCAGCACTCGCAGCGCCCCATTGCGTCAATTCAGACACCAGCGAAGACAAATCAGAATGAAGAATTTCAGGTTCTGGTATAGCTGGTTGCTGCATCAGCTGCGTTTCGCTGTACAAACGAACGCACAAGCCCTCTTCAATTCGTCCCGCACGGCCCGCTCGTTGTTCAGCTGAAGATTGCGAGATTTTCACTTGCTCAAGCTTAGTAATACCGGTTTTCAGATCGAACTTCGCCACACGTTCAAGCCCAGAATCAACCACCAATCGAATACCTTCAATCGTCAAAGAAGTCTCAGCAATATTGGTCGCTAACACCACCTTTCGACGCCCTTTCTCTGATGGCGCGATCGCTTTCTGCTGTTGAGAAAAGCTGAGTTGCCCATACAGAGGACACACATCGATATCATTGGCGAATTGTTCTAGTTGAGATTCCACCTGCTTAATCGCAGAAACGCCCGGCAAAAAGGCCAGAAGTGAGCCTGACTCTTTCTCCATCAGAGAGCGAATCACGTTAGCCATTTTAGGGGCTAGATATTCATTTGCGTTAAGAGGCTGATAACGGAAATCGACCGGAAAGGTGCGACCTTGTGATTCAACGTATTTGGCATTCGGCAGCAAAGTTTGCAGAGCTTGTTGATCTAAAGTTGCCGACATCACTACCACTTTCAGATCGTCACGCAACGCCTCTTGGATCTCTAAGCTAAACGCCAATGCGGTATCGGCGTGAATACTGCGCTCGTGAAATTCATCAAAGATCACCATATCAACCCCTGTCAATTCAGGGTCGGTTTGGATCATTCTTGTCATGATCCCTTCAGTAACAATCTCTAAGCGAGTCGTACTGCTGCTTTTAGATTCACCACGAACTCTAAAGCCAATGCTCTCTCCCACCTTTTCTCCCAATTGGCTCGCTAAGTAAGTAGCAATATTCCTTGCAGCCAAACGCCTCGGTTCAAGCATGATGATTTTGCCTTGAACGGCGTTGGTCTTAACTAACTGTAAAGGGAAGAATGTTGACTTACCCGCACCGGGAGCGGCCTTTAGAATAAGTTGAGTGTGTGTTTCTACGCCAGCGAGCAGATCTGGCATCACAGCTTCTATGGGCAGTTGTGGCAATGGGAGAACCTTGTGGTGTAATGTTGGCAACATTGTACATAAAAACCTACCTGTCTAAATAAGTAATATGCACTTCAATCCGCCATTAGAGCCTGCGACTCTTATTAAACGCTATAAACGTTTCCTCACTGACATCCAACTTCCTGACGGTAGCGAGCGTACTATTCACTGCGCTAACACTGGAGCGATGACAGGATGTGCGACTCCTGGCAATACGGTGTGGTACTCAACCTCCGATAATGCAAAGAGAAAGTACCCAAACAGCTGGGAGATCTCAGAAACAGACAAAGGTCATCGTATTTGTGTAAATACTGCGCGGGCAAACCAGCTAGCAGTGGAAGCAATTGAAAATGGGACTATAGTTGAACTCTTAGGTTATAACGCGTTACGAACCGAAGTGAAATATGGCAGTGAGAATAGTCGCATTGATATTCTGCTTGAAGATAACGAAAAGCCGCCTTGCTATATCGAAGTGAAAAGCGTCACTTTGCTCGACGAGCTAGAAACGTCAACTAAAGGGCAAGGTTTTTTCCCTGATGCGGTCACAACCAGAGGCCAAAAACATCTGCGTGAACTCACAGAAATGGTCGAATCTGGAAATAGAGCCGTACTTTTATTCACTGTTTTACATTCAGGTATTGAAAAAGTGTCTGCGGCACACCATATAGACGCCAAATATTCGTTATTACTAAAACAAGCACAAGACGCTGGAGTTCAAGTGCTTTGCTATAAAGCAGAGCTCAGCAGTACTCAAATACAACTAAAACAAGCTGTTGAATTTATCAATAGCTAGGCAAAGATGCTGAACTAATCACATTGATTGCAAGTTTGAATAAGAGTATTTGCCACCATTCGTTCTTTCTGCTATAGATACCCGCCTTAAAATTAGCTGCTTTGCAGTTGACTAGGTGTAAATAGGAGATGCTGTATGCCAGAATCTAAGAAAAAAGCGCTAGGCATCCTAGCCATCGCAGGTGTTGAACCGTACCAAGAGAAGCCAGGTGAAGAGTACATGTCACCTGAGCAAACGGAACATTTTACAAAAATTTTAGCAGCTTGGCGCAACCAGCTCAGGGAAGAAGTTGATCGTACTGTGCACCACATGCAGGACGAAGCAGCGAATTTCCCAGACCCAGTTGACCGTGCTTCTCAAGAAGAAGAATTCAGCCTAGAGTTACGTAACCGTGACCGTGAGCGTCGTCTTATCAAAAAAATTGAGAAGACATTAGACAAGATCGAAGAAGACGATTTCGGCTTCTGTGATTCTTGCGGTATCGAGATTGGCATTCGTCGCCTTGAAGCTCGTCCAACTGCTGATCTTTGTATTGACTGTAAAACACTTGCAGAGATCAAAGAAAAACAGATGCAAGGTTAATTCTTGCAGATGTAAAGAAAGGGAGCCTTGGCTCCCTTTTTTGTTTGTTATCCAAGCGAAGTATTTCACACGCTTGATAGTAAATAGCAGCTTTAAGCCTTAGTTCTATACATCAAACCTTGTTCTATAGATTGAAGCTTAGTTCTAGGCATTAAAGCTCTTGTCAAACGTCTTAAGAATCGGCTACTGCGGTACCATTTAGATTAGGTTGTTCACTCATGAATTATATCGGGCGCTTTGCACCATCACCGTCAGGTCCTCTTCATTTTGGCTCACTTGTTGCTGCTCTTGGTAGCTACTTTCAAGCGAAATCTAACCAAGGAAAATGGTTAGTTCGTATGGAAGACCTCGACCCGCCAAGAGAAATGGCCGGCGCTGCAGACCTCATTCTTAAGACGCTTGAGGCTTACCATCTATTCTGGGATGGTGAAGTCGTTTATCAAAGTCAGCGTCATGGCTTGTATCAAGCTCAAATCGATCAATGGGTCGCTGACAATCAAGCCTACTACTGCCAATGCACCCGCAAGCAGATAAAGGCTTTGGGTGGTTTTTACAATGGTCATTGTCGAGATGCAGGCTTAATCGATTCAGGCGAACAGGCGGTGCGCTTGTGCATGGACTTTCCAGTGGAGTCCTTTGATGATGTTCGCCACGGCACCATTCAAATCCCTAAAGCACTAGCTGTAGAAGATTTTATTATTAAACGCAGAGATGGATTGTTTGCCTATAACTTGGCCGTTGTTCTTGATGACATCGACCAAGGAGTAACAGAAGTCGTAAGAGGCGCAGACCTGATAGAACCAACAGGTCGACAAATCAGTTTGTATAAGACGCTCAAGCAAAAAACAGTGAGCTACTTGCACTTACCATTGGCAACCGATGGCTTGGGGAATAAACTGTCAAAACAGAACCATGCCACCGCGATAGATCTAGACAACCCAAAACCAACGTTACTCAACGCGATGCGATTCTTAGGTTTTGATATCCCGACGGCCCTTTATGAGGCTTCAATGGATGAGATTTTATTGTGGGGCTGCCAACAATGGAACGTCAGTCAGTTACCTGATAGTTTACAAAAAGAGCACTGTAATTAGCTCGAAACTCACGGCAAATAGCAAAAACGACACATAAAAATGCCATAACCAACCACTGTGGTTAAGCAGACGATGTTCTCAAATGGCTCGCGCTAAGCTATTATTAGCCGCAATTAAACTCTGCACTACCACTTTGGACTAAGAGAAAAACAAAGTTGGCGATACCTACTTTGTTCTAAACTAATGAATACAAACGACAATACCCCAAGCGAACAACGCGGATTCCACGAATTAGCTCTGAATATTTATACTCGTCAAGAGCACAATATTTCACGCAAGCAGATCAGCGACAACGCACTAAAAGTGCTATATCGCCTGAATGGTGCGGGTTTTGACGCATTTCTAGTCGGTGGTGGTGTGCGCGATATCTTATTAGGCTCTCAGCCAAAAGATTTTGATATTGCGACCAACGCAACGCCAGAGCAAATCAAACACCTCTTCAGAAACTGTCGTCTTATCGGTCGCCGTTTCCGCTTGGCACATATCATGTTTGGTCGCGACATCATTGAAGTGGCAACTTTCCGTGGTCACCACCAAGAACCATCGAAGAACGTTTCTGCACAATCGAAAGAAGGCATGCTACTTCGCGATAACGTGTACGGCAGTGTTGATGAAGATGCAGAGCGTCGTGATTTCACAATCAACGCGATGTACTACAACATTGCAGACTACAGCATCCACGATTACGCGGGTGGTGTAGAAGATTTAGAAGATAAACTGATCCGCCTGATTGGCGATCCAGAAACGCGTTACCGCGAAGACCCAGTGCGTATGCTACGTGCAATGCGCTTCGCCGCTAAACTGGATTTCGA
Organism: Vibrio sp. 10N.222.52.B7; assembly: GCF_041474275.1. Classification (NCBI taxonomy): domain Bacteria; kingdom Pseudomonadati; phylum Pseudomonadota; class Gammaproteobacteria; order Vibrionales; family Vibrionaceae; genus Vibrio; species Vibrio sp. 10N.222.52.B7. The sequence continues at coordinate 88,828 of NZ_JBFRTU010000022.1, forward strand.
CATCGAAGAAGACACGGCTGACCCGATTGAAGAGTTAGCTCACCTTCTAAGAGATATCCCAGCAGCGCGCCTTTACGAAGAGTCTCTGAAATTACTGCAATCAGGTCACGGTTTAGAAACCTACCACCTGATGCGCGAGTACAATCTATTCCAACAGATGTTCCCAGCGGTAGCTGAGCACTTCACCGAAGATTACGACTCTCACACAGAGCAGATGCTTGATTTGGTTCTCGATTCAACCGACCTTCGCATCGAAGATGGTAAGCGAGTAAACCCAGCATTCATGTTCGCAGCGATGCTTTGGTACCCAATGAACAAGCTGGCAGACAAACTTGTCGCTGAACAGGGTATGGCACACTACGATGCGATCATGGAAGCGAGTAACATCATTCTTGATCAGCAAGTAAAATCTATTGCGATTCCTCGTCGTCACACCGCCACCATTCGCGAAGTTTGGCAACTGCAACTTCGACTGCCTCGCCGTAACGGTAAACGCGCTGTTCGTCTAATGGAGCTCAACAAGTTCCGTGCAGGCTACGATTTCCTAGAAATGCGTGGTGAGATTGAAGGTGGCGAAACCAAAGAGTTAGCAAAATGGTGGGAGCGTTATCAGACTGCGGGTCGCAACATGCGTCAAGCAATGGCTAACGACGTTGCAGCACCATCAAAGTCAGGCCATCGTCGCCGTAAGACTTACCGAAACAAAAAGAGTAAGCAATCAGAATGATAACTGCTTACATTGCGGTCGGCAGCAACCTTGCCGACCCAGTTAGCCAAGCAAATTTGGCTATCGAAACGCTAAAAAGCCTACCGCGATCAACGTTTATTGCGACCTCTCAGCTATATAGTAGCACTCCAATGGGACCGCAAAATCAACCAGACTACATCAACGCGGTAGTCGCTATCCAAACCGAATTAACGCCAATTGAACTGCTTGATTGCACTCAAAAGATCGAACTAGAGCAAGGGCGCGTCCGTAAAGACGAACGTTGGGGACCAAGAACCTTGGATCTCGACATTGTGCTATACGGCAATGAGGTGATCGATTCAGAGCGCTTAATCGTTCCTCATTATGGAATGAAAGAACGAGAGTTTGTACTCTACCCGCTTGCTGAAATCGCACCAAGTTTACAACTCCCTGATGGGACTGAGCTGACAGAACTACTGAAAATAGTAGATAAGAACGGGCTCAATGTTTGGCAACAATAGCCAAGCGCATTAAGGAAAACCAATGAAAAAAGTAACCATTAACGACCTGATCAAATGCAAACGTGAAGGCCGTAAATTTGCGACTTCGACAGCTTATGATGCGAGCTTTGCTCAATTATTCGAAAGCCAAGAAATGCCAGTTCTGCTTGTCGGTGATTCACTGGGTATGGTTTTACAAGGCCATAACGATACATTACCAGTAACCGTTGAAGACATTGCTTACCATACTCGCTCAGTGCGCGCTGGTAGCCCAAATTGTCTTCTTATGGCTGACATGCCTTTCATGAGCTACGCGACGCCAGAACAAGCTTGTGAGAGCGCAGCGACTTTGATGCGTGCTGGTGCGAACATGGTAAAAATCGAAGGCGGAAGCTGGTTGGTTGATACTGTGAAGATGCTAACAGAACGTGCAGTACCAGTATGTGCACACTTAGGCTTGACGCCCCAGTCTGTGAACATTTTTGGTGGTTACAAGATTCAAGGTCGTGACGACGAGCAAGCCGACAAAATGGTTGCTGACGCGTTAGCACTGCAAAACGCAGGCGCTCAAATCGTTCTACTTGAATGTGTGCCAGCTTCATTGGCAAAACGAATTACAGAAGCTTGTGACGTACCGGTTATCGGTATCGGCGCAGGTAATGTTACCGATGGTCAGATCTTGGTTATGCATGACATGTTCGGTATTTCTGCGAACTACATGCCGAAGTTCTCTAAGAACTTCCTAGCAGAAACAGGTGATATGCGTAAGGCAGTAGCTCTATACAAAGAAGAAGTAGAGAGCGCGCGCTTCCCTGATGAAGCTCATACAATCGCTTAGGAGTAAGTATGCAAACTTTTGCTGAAATAGCGGCTCTTCGTGAGCAGATTAAACAGTTTAAGCGTGATGGACGTACGGTTGCTTTTGTACCGACAATGGGAAACCTGCATGAAGGCCACCTGACTCTGGTAAAGAAAGCTCGTGAACTGGCCGACATCGTTGTGGTAAGCATCTTTGTAAACCCAATGCAGTTTGACCGTGCAGACGACCTAAACAACTACCCTCGAACGTTAGAAGCAGATTTAAGCAAACTAACAGGTGAAGGGGTTGAGCTAGTATTTACACCAACGCCAGAGGTGATGTACCCAGATGGATTAGACAAGCAGACGTTTGTTGAGGTCCCTGGCATATCTCACATGCTTGAAGGTGCCTCTCGTCCAGGTCACTTCCGTGGTGTATCAACCATTGTCACTAAACTGTTTAATATCGTTCAGCCAGACTTTGCATGCTTCGGCGAGAAAGACTTTCAGCAACTTGCTGTTATTCGCCAGATGACCACTGATTTAGCATTAGACATTGAAGTTGTCGGCGTTGCGACCGTTCGTGAAATGGATGGTTTGGCAATGAGCTCTCGCAATAGCAACCTAACGATTGACGAGCGCCAACGAGCGCCCGTTTTAGCGCGTACTATGCGCTGGATCAGCAGCGCTATTCGTGGTGGTCGCGATGATTACGCATCAGTGATTGAAGATGCTACTGACCAGCTACGCGCTGCAGATCTTCAACCTGACGAAATCTTCATTTGTGATGCTAAAACTCTGCAAGCGATCACTTCAGAATCAACTCAAGCAGTGATTCTAATGTCGGCTTTCCTAGGTAAGACGCGTCTTATCGATAACCAAGTTCTCGATTTGGTAACGGAAACCAAAGAAGAAGTGAAAGAAGAAACGACTGAATAGTCGGCTTCTGCTCTTAACGCAAAACAAAAAAAGGTCGATGTTATATCGACCTTTTTCTTTACCTGTTACTTAGATGAACCAAAGGTTAGCTACGTAAGCCAATACCCTTTGTCACTAGGTAGTGTGCAATGCCATACAACAGCACGATAAACACACCTAGTACGCCAAACGACGTCACGATCCCCACATCAGACACACCCAAGAAGCCATATCTGAACGCGTTAACCATGTACACGATAGGGTTCAACTTCGATACACCTTGCCAGAATTCAGGCAATAGACTGATCGAGTAGAACACACCACCAAGGTACGTCAGCGGCGTTAAGATAAAGGTTGGGATAATAGAGATATCATCAAACGTGCGTGCGAATACCGCGTTAATCAAGCCACCCAAAGCGAATACTACCGACGTTAAAAATACCGTCGCAATGATCACGCCCCAATGGTCAACTTGTAAGTCGACAAAGAACAACGACACGAAGGTTACTATGGTACCCACTAACAAGCCACGAACCACACCACCCATTACGAAGCCGGCGATAATCACGTAGTTAGGAACAGGCGCTACAAGCAGCTCTTCAATGTTCTTCTGGAACTTGGCACTAAAGAACGATGAAGCAACGTTGGAATATGAGTTGGTGATCACCGACATCATGATCAGACCGGGAACAATGTATTCCATGTAGCTAAAGCCGTTCATTTCACCAATACGCGCACCAATCAGGTTACCGAAGATGATGAAGTAAAGCGTCATGGTAATCGCTGGCGGCACCAGAGTCTGCACCCAGATACGAGTAAAGCGATTGATCTCTTTGGTCAACAAACTGCAGAAAGCGGTCCAATATAGGCTGTACATATTATTTACTCCCCTCACGGACGATACTCACAAATAGCTCTTCTAGACGGTTTGCTTTGTTACGCATAGAGAGGACTTTAACCTGTTGCTCGCTCAATTGAGCAAAGATGGTATTCAAACCTAGGTTCTTGTCGATTTCGATTTCTAGCGAGCCATTGACCATCACTTGGCTATTCACGCCTTCAAGCTTAGGTTCAGTCGTGCCCTCTTCCAGATCCAGAATAAAGGTCTCAGCACTCAATTTGCCCAACAGCGCTTTCATTGTTGTGTTCTCAATCAGCTCACCGCGATTGATGATACCAATGTTGCGACACAGCATTTCTGCTTCTTCTAGGTAGTGCGTGGTCAAGATAATGGTAATGCCCTGCTTCTCATTGATCTCTTTTAGGAATTCCCACATTGAACGACGTAGTTCAATATCAACGCCTGCTGTCGGTTCATCAAGGATCAACAAATGAGGTTCATGCATCAATGCACGCGCGATCATCAAACGACGCTTCATACCACCAGACAAGTTACGCGCGCGTTCGCCACGCTTTTCCCACAGATCGAGTTGAGATAGGTACTTTTTCGCTCGCTCTTTCGCTAATGCTTTTGGCACGCCGTAATAACCCGCTTGTTGCAGCACGATCTGTTCAACGGTTTCAAACGGGTTAAAGTTAAACTCTTGAGGCACAAGGCCTAAGTTCTGCTTCGCCAATTCCAGATCGGTATCAATGTCGTAGCCGAACACTTTAACCTTGCCTGACGTTTTATTTACCAGTGAAGAGATAACACCAATGGTGGTTGATTTACCCGCACCATTGGGACCAAGTAGTGCGTAAAAGTCGCCTTTTTCTACTTGTAAACTAACGCCCTTAAGAGCCTCGAAGCCCCCAGCATAAGTTTTTCTTAATTGCTCAATTTCTAATGCATACATAGAGATAGACTGCCATTTGCTATAGATAAGATGTAGACGACCGAGCTTGAGGAAGAGAGTAATGCTTAAAACGAGCTAGCAGAAAACTAACCCAAACTTGTTAACTCGGCCATTTTGCAAACAAGTTTATCGTTGATTGACGATTAATACAAATATCGTGTGAGAGTTTCTTTCGAAAACAAATAAGCGTCTTGGCTACGTGAAGACTAAATCAACGTTCAATAAATATAAAAATGCCGCTAAGTGATTCACTTAACGGCATTAATGATCAGTCTTGAAGTGAGCGTCTATAGCTTATTCATATTAGATTATTCATATCAGGTCATTAATATCAGCTTATTACTGAAAAATTAAACTGACTCAAATTGATGCTCATCTCTGTCGACATAGCTTGTTGCTGCCGTCAGGGCTTCATATCTGAATCGATAAGTGTTGGATTCAGGTACTAGGTCAATCACGTGGAACTTCTCTAGTTGTTGACGAGTATTCTCATTAGGACACAGCAGATACACCTCACACTGCGCATCCAATGCATCTTTAATCGCATTCTCTAGCGCTAGGCCAACTGTGACATCAATCATAGGTACATCTGTCAGGTCTAGAATCATCGCTTCATAGTCAGAGATACTTGAGTGCTGACGTGAAATCGCCTTTGAAACGCTGAATATCATCGGCCCTGATAGGTAGAAGAATAGCACCTTACCATTGGCACTATCGAGTAACTGACGTTCGCTATCAGTCAATGGGATATCGTCTTCATCATCACCATCACTGATCGCCTTAACTTGTCTGGCTTGCTCTCGGCTTAATCTTTCAATAATCAGAATATTCGAGATAAACACACCCAGTCCAACGGCAATAATCAAGTCAACAAACACAGTCAATAGCATCACGCCGTACATCACGCCCATGCCGGCATAGCTAACCTTGTGCGCGCGCTGGATAAAGCTCCAATCTAGGATATTGAAACCAACATACATCGCGATACCAGCCAGCACTGCCATAGGAATCGGTTCTGTTAAACCACCTGCAACCAATACCACGAGCGCAAGTACTAAAGCTCGAATAACACCTGAAAGCGGAGAACGCGCTCCCACCTGAATATTGGTTACAGTCCCCATAGTAGCACCCGCGCCAGGTAGTGCACCAAACAGGCCAGAGATCATATTGGCAATGCCTTGGCCACGAAGCTCTTTGTCTGAGTCATGCTCTTTACGAGTCAATGAATCTCCGATAACCGCGGTCAAAAGCGTATCAATACAACCTAATGTACCAAGCACCAAGGCATCGATAACCATAGTAGTAAACTGTTCAGCGCTGATCGTAGGGATAACGAGGGAAGGTAAACCAGCTGGGATTTCACCAATACGGCGAATAGAGTCGGTATCAAAAATAATGACGGACAAGAGCGTTACAGCCACTAACGCGACCAGTTGAGCAGGCACATACTTACGATACTTAGCGGGGAAGCCAAAAAGAATACCGAGTGTCAGAGCACCTAGAAATAGCTCACTCACTTTTAAGTTTGCTAGCGTATCAGGTAAAGCAGAGAGCGTGCCCATTACACCACCGGATGGAGCGGCATGCCCTAACAATGGAGACAGCTGCAAGATAATCAGAATAACGCCAATGCCCGACATGAATCCGGAGATCACGCTATATGGCATCAAAGTGACGTATTTTCCTAGCTTTAACGTACCAAGTAATATCTGGAATGCACCGGCCATCATCACAACAGTAAAGGTCATTGCCATACCCGTTTCAGGATATTTAGCAACCATACTCGTCATTACGGCAGTCATGATCACCGTCATCGGGCCGGTAGGTTCAGAAATCAAACTACTCGAACCGCCAAACAATGCTGCAAATAGGCCAACCATAATGGCGCCCCACAAGCCAGCTTCAGCTCCCGCGCCAGAAGCAACACCAAATGCCAATGCTAAAGGTAACGAGATGATGGCTGTAGTTACACCGCCAAACATATCCCCTTTGAGATTGATATCCGTAAAACGACTTCCAAACAAAACACACCTTCCTGATGATGAAATGACAAACCTTATCACTTTAGCAAATGTATCAAGTGTTCAGAAAGTGTTAATTCAATCACATTATTCATGTCTTATAACCGGATTATTGATAGTGGGCTAAGTTTATGATTTTCCGTACTAGAACACGTCAGATGAGTACATTTTGACGCAGTTTTTACGAGATTGAATTTGTAACATTGTGTATAGTTAAGCATCTTAATTGAGGGATGTAAGAAGCAAGATGCCAGAAATAAAACAGCTTTTTGAGAACAATTCCAAATGGTCTGAAGAAATTCGCTCTGGAAGACCTGAGTATTTTACAACGCTTGAAGAGGGTCAAAGCCCTGGTTTTCTATGGATAGGTTGTTCAGATAGCCGAGTTCCAGCCGAGCGCCTGACTGGCTTATATTCTGGAGAACTGTTTGTTCACCGAAACGTGGCCAACCAAGTGGTTCATACAGACCTAAACTGTCTATCTGTTGTTCAGTACGCAGTAGATGTGCTTAAAGTGAAACACATTATTGTCTGTGGTCACTACGGTTGTGGCGGTGTTAACGCGGCGATTGATAACCCTAAACTTGGTCTTATCAACAACTGGTTACTGCACATCCGTGACAATTACCTAAAATACCGCAAGCAAATCGAGGGGCTTCCTCGTGAGCAATGGGGTGACAAGTTATGCGAAATTAACGTCGCAGAACAGGTTTATAACCTAGGTAACTCAACCATTATGCAAAATGCGTGGGAGCGTGGCCAAGACGTTGAAATCCATGGTGTGGTTTATGGTATTGGCGATGGCAAGCTACAGGACCTTGGCGTACGTTGCTCAAGTAACGATACTTTAGAGAACAGTCACTTAGATGCATTAAACAAGATCTTAACGACGCCTCTTCTTAGTCAACAAAGCTAACCCATTCCGTCATATATACAAAAAGCCCGCATCAAGCGGGCTTTTTAATGACTTCTAAACCACAAGCGTAATGATTACTCTTGAGGTACTACCTTACCGATGTACGGTAGGTGACGATATTTTTGTGCGTAGTCGATACCAACACCAACAACAAACTCGTCTGGGATCTCAAAACCAATCCATTTTGTATCGACAGTCACTTCACGGCGAGAAGGCTTGTCTAGTAGCGTACAAATTTCGATAGACTTAGGACCACGTAGGCTCAGAATCTCTTTTACTTTAGTCAGCGTGTTACCTGTATCGATAATATCTTCTACAAGTAGAACGTCTTTACCTTGGATATCATCATCAAGGTCTTTCAAAATACGAACATCACGTGAGCTTTCCATGCCGTTGCCATAGCTAGACGCGGTCATGAAATCAACTTGGTGAGTTAAATCGATAGCACGAGCAAGATCTGCCATAAAGACAAAAGATCCACGCAATAAGCCAACTAAAACTAGATCTTCACTACCGTTGTAGTGTTCCGTGATCTGTTTGCCTAGTTCGTTCACTCGATCCTGAACTTCTTGCTCAGAGATCATGACTTCAACTGTATGCTTCATACTGCTCTCATTCTATTTGGTGATTGCGACGAATGTTGACAGTTTCGTCAGTTGTGTCGCTCAATTTTGTGCGTAAGTCTAGCACTGCTCAAATACCCACACCACCTTATGGTTCGAATTTACTGTCAGATTCTCAACGAAATGTGCGCTGGTGCCTTATCCAATACTCGTCTCCTTTCACATCAATGCTGATCACGCTTTATGTATCAAGTTTGATGTAACTGTCTATAAAACAAGCTGAAAGGATTGACCATTCGCATATGCACCATTACACTCATCTTGGCTTAAATAATAATAAAATCATTAATATAAAAATTTCGTTGGCAAGGAAAATAAAATGGACTCAATATCTAAGAGACCTAGAACTAGGCTTTCACCTTTAAAAAGAAAACTTCAATTGATGGAAATCGCTCTTGAGGTATTCTCTCGCCGCGGTATCGGTCGTGGTGGACACGCTGATATTGCAGACATCGCTCAGGTGTCTGTCGCAACTGTATTTAACTACTTCCCTACCCGTGAAGATCTGGTTGATGAAGTACTAAATCACGTTGTACGCCAATTCTCTAACTTCCTTTCAGACAATATCGATCTGGATATTCACGCAAAACAAAACCTACATAATATTGCGACTGAAATGGTGACGTTAGTGGCTCAAGATAGCCATTGGTTAAATGTGTGGTTCGAATGGAGCGCTTCGACTCGTGATGAAGTATGGCCGCTATTCGTAACAACGAACCGCACTAACCAAATGTTAGTACAAAACATGTTTAGCAAAGCGATTGAACGTGGCGAAGTTTGTGACGATCACGATCCTAAACATCTAGCCAATCTATTCCACGGCATTTGCTACTCGCTATTCATCCAAGCGAAACGTGTAGAAACGCCAGAAGAGCTTTCAAGCTTAACGGATAGCTATTTGAACATGCTGTGCATTTATAAATAGATTTGAAATTCGGTCTTCGAAAAAAACTTAGGGATTGGCGTATTGCGTCAATCCTTTTTTGTTTTTAGCACTCGCTCTTCGTATCCCGGAGCGCAGCGTACTCGCATCTCGGAGTGAAACGTTCCTGCGACTTACTTCAGACATAAAAAAGCCGCTGACAAATGAACTGACCCCCAATA
>NZ_JBFRTU010000023.1:0-108372 GCF_041474275.1 Vibrio sp. 10N.222.52.B7
GGGGAATCCATGTAGCCCTGTTAAGGTGTGAGCAACGCAATACCGAAGCTACCGTATACCACCTTAAACACTAAACTCAACGCACGGTAAAAATGCCATGCGTTGCGAATCACTCTTAAACAGATTGTTAGGTATTTCATTTACTTACATTATAACCTAGCTCATCCAAAGACATAAAACGAACATTCATATTTGCCTCTTTAGCCCTAAGCAATGTTGAGCTCCATTTCTCTTCTTGAATATCGTCTTTATCATTTACAACTAGAACTAATGTATATTCGGGTGTACTTCCTGTTATTGTTTTGAACCTTTCTTGAATATCTTCAAGTCGTCGAATTTGGTTAACAACAAGCATACGAACATGTCGTGAAGTTTTTGCCCATTTAATTTCAAATACTTCTCTAGGTCCATTGCTATCAAAAATCAAACCGTCAACTTCAATACTGGTATTGTTGCCGCTTAATCGAACACCTCGCTCTAACCCCTGATATTGTCGGCTTAATATTTCTAAAACCTTGTCCTCAATGTCATAAGCCATGCGCATGATGGTACTTCTAGGAAGATCATTGATTTCGCTTACTTTAACCGACAAGTTGTGTCCATCTTTGATAGCTCGATTCTTTTTCAAGCTTGATTTAAATTCTTCTTCTACAACTTCTTCCGCTTTACGTTTAATATTTTGGTCTTTAGACAACACTTCTTTGCGATAATCGAAATAGTTCTTATCTTTGCTTATGATTGCCGCCAGATTTTGTAAAAAATCTAACTCTGTAACAGCTGTTGCAACGATAAATATTGCCGCAAAATATGTCGCCCAATGAGAAGAGAAAAAAGCCAAAGATACAACAACCATTATTGCAAATAACTTGGTTGCATGAGACCTCTTCTTTTCATTAAAAGTCAGGAACATACAAATCAAAGCAACAATGAGGGATATAGTTCCAATAAAGCTTGGAAATCTATCTGGAACCAGATTTACCCAAAAATTTTCCATAAATTCTCCGAAATACCTAACAGCTATATTAGACAGAATAATTCTGCATTTTGTCCCTGAAACAATTCTGTCTAGTTTCCAAGACTCGCTGCACTTAGTCTAATAACCCATTTAATAACATGATCTTACCTACTTACCTTCGTATCAAACATGACGAAAAGCAGAAATTTTCCATATAGTTTCGGCAAAATGCAGAAAACTCCCCAATATGTGAGTAAGCCGCAGTTCAGGCAATGAAGGTTTTATCTTGGAAGTTGTATTCTCAAACAAAAACGCCGACATGATTGTCGGCGTTTACGCTGTAGGCATGGATAAGTAAGAGGAAGTAACTACTTCGCCATAGTACTCAAAAACTCGGCTTCGAACTCTTCATCGGCTTCTCTTGTTAGGCACTCCACCAGCCAGTCGATGCTTTGATGGTCTAGCTTACTGTTCACCACGAAGGCTTGCTTTACACCAGATTGACCCAGCTTGGCAGAGCCGTAGTTCTTGAATGATTTATTGCCGTGGTAATGGAGTGATTTAATCGCTTCTGCGTCAGGTTCTGGCAAGGCATCGAGGGTATTAGCAAGCTGAATAACCAGCTCCATAGGGTTCTTAGATGATGAGATGCGATACAGAAAACCGCCCTCCACTCTTTGGCGAACCCAGTAATCAAAGCCACTGCAGTCCATCACTTTGTCGCTGACTAGTGCGGCTTCACTGCGATAACCACATGGCTCTACGACAACAGGTGTGTGTTTGAATTCTGGCTGACCTGATGCGGCATCGGTATGAGGCAAGATTAGTTCGCATGGTTTGCTGTCTTTGGCGGTGGGTGCGTTCCAGTGGATAGGCATGAAGACTTGTTCGCGGCGCATCTCTTTGGTCACCACTAAGCGCGCTTGGCACTCCCCTTGTGCGCTGCGCACTTTCACCACAGGGTTAATAGTCGCGTGGTTGAAAGCATCTAGCCCAAATTCATCCAAGTTCAGTTCTGAAACGGTATCTGGGTGGATGGCGACAAACGGTTCTGGGGTGTGTTCACCTAAGCCTGCCGCCAAACCTGTGCGGCTCATGGTGTGCCATTGGTCTCTGATTCGACCTGTGTTCATGATAAGCGGGAATTCAAGGCTGGTATCGGCAATCGGTTTGTCGTGCTCAACTGCAATAAACTGCGCTTTGCCTGATTCAGTAAAGAACTCGCCATTGGTGAACATGCGTTGCTCAATGATCTCTGGTTGATACTCTAACACTGGCCATTGCTGTGGAGTGAGTTCGCCATAGCCTTTTTCATCCAGTTTGGTTAATCCAATTAAGCACAAATCACGCGCTTTGCCCGTTTCATTGCCGAGCGCTGTCATCTCGCAATACTCTTTGAAGATCTCACCTTCGTGGCGGAACTCAAATTGCTCGTTGAATCCCATTTTTTGTGCGACTTCTTTTAATATCCACCAATCGGGTTTGGCTTCCCCTGGGCTTGGTAACACGCGGCGTTGACGTGAGATTCGGCGTTCAGAGTTGGTCACGGTGCCCGACTTTTCGCTCCACCCTTGCGCGGGTAGCACTACATCAGCCAAGCGAGTGGTTTCCGTATCGGCAATGCAGTCAGATACCACCACAAATGGGCACTTCTCTAATGCGGCTTTGATTTTTTCGCTGTCAGGCAGGCTCACAACTGGGTTGGTTGCCATGATCCACACGGCTTTGATTTTGCCTTCATTCATGGCATCAAACAGGTCAATCGCTTTTAAACCCGCATGTGTGGCTAAGCTGTCGGTTTGCCAGAACTCGCTGACGGTCTGGTGTGATTGCGGGTCACCAAATTCAAAGTGCGCCGCTAAGGTATTGGCTAAACCGCCCACTTCTCGCCCACCCATCGCGTTCGGCTGGCCCGTTACAGAAAATGGCCCCATGCCCGGTTTACCGATTTTCCCGGTGGCTAAATGGCAGTTAATAATGGCGTTTACCTTGTCGCACCCTTGTGTCGATTGGTTCACGCCTTGGGAGTAAATGGTCAGCACCTTCTCGTTCGATGCAAACAAACTGTAGAACTGTTTTAGCTGCTGCTCTGTTAACCCTGTGAGCTCAGGAACGCTTTTGTCGCCCCAGCCCGACTCTGTATAACGATATTGAGTCGCAGATCGAATCGATTCAGTAAAGCCTTGAGTGTGGTTTTCTATGTAGTCTGTATCTAGCTTGTCGTTATCATCGAGGTAACCCAATAAACCATTGAACAACGCGACGTCTGAGCCTGATTCCAATGCCAAGTGTATATCAGCAATTTCACAGGTGTCGGTATAACGCGGGTCGATGACGATGACTTTCAATGCGGGGTTGGCTTGTTTCGCGGCTCTTAATCTTTGGAAAAGTACCGGGTGACACCATGCTAGGTTAGAGCCTGTAATCACGACTAGATCGGCTTGCTCGAGATCTTCATAGCACACCGGCACTGTGTCTGCGCCAAATGCTCGCTTATGCCCGACCACGGTTGAAGCCATACATAGCCTAGAATTACTGTCAATGTTGCCACTGCCGATGAAGCCTTTCATCAGTTTATTGGCAACGTAATAGTCTTCGGTAAGCAGCTGACCAGACACATAGAACGCAACCGAATCGGCCCCAAATTCTTCGATGGTTTGATTAAATTTGTCTGCGACCAACTGAGTGGCACTGTTCCAATCTAGCTCTTGTTTTTGCTCATTCTGAATATGAGCAGGCTGTGTAAGACGACCTAAAGGCGTGACGGTGTCGCCGAGCGCTATCCCTTTAGTGCATAGCTTTCCATAGTTTGATGGATGATCTTTATCACCACGCACTTCTAGTTTTCCTAACGATGTCGGTCTCGCTTCTATTCCACACCCTACACCACAATAAGCACAGGTCGATTTTATCCAGCCGCTGTTTGAATCGGTCATCCGTTTCTCACTCAATTATCCATAATTGTAATAACTAAAAATAAGCAAATAACACGCCACTTAATAGCAGCTGATGAATAGCAAATAATTTCATCTAAAAACAACAACTTAATAAAAACACAAATATCAGTAATGAACCAATTAGAACTTAACCAAGATAGAAACTTAATTTTTGCACCATCTTGCTGAAAGTTGCACCACAAACGCTCATTTATATAAATCTAACAAAAATTTTACATACCACTTTAGGGGTAATTGCGTGCTACCTCTATCTTTTAAACCACTGAAAATTATAAGTTAATTCTTATTTAAATGAACGAACCGTAATCTGGCATCCTCCTTGCTCCACTAAAAACCAAGACTTAGAAAAAACATTTTTGTTTTTCTTGATGATTATGAATTGAGTGGAATCTCAACCCGGTATTCATCTGCTAACGACTAGAAATTAGATGCTAGTGATGATAATGCCGAGAATAAGGAATGGATTATGAGCAAGAAGAAAATCGTCGTTGTTGGTAACGGCATGGTTGGACACAAATTTATCGACAACATCCTGCAATCAGACAGTGATGAATTTGATGTGATTACTTTTAGTGAAGAGCCAAGGTTAGCGTACGACCGTGTTCAGCTGACGGCTTACTTTAATGGTAAAAGTGCTGATGACCTGTCATTGACCAGTGAAGAGTATTACCAAAGCAACGGCGTGAACTACTTGTTGAACCAGAAGGTTGCCAAGCTAGACACTGCCAATCAACAAGTCATCACTGAAAGTGGTCACGTCGAAAGTTACGACAAGCTAATCTTGGCGACGGGCTCTTTCCCTTTTGTTCCCCCTATTCCCGGTAACGATCAAGAACACTGTCACGTTTATCGGACTATTGAAGACTTAGACGCAATTGAACTATCAAGCAAAGGTAGCAAATCTGGCGTGGTGATTGGTGGTGGTCTGCTTGGCTTAGAGGCCGCAAACGCAGTCAAAAACCTTGGCTTAGAAACCCATGTGGTTGAATTTGCGCCTCGCCTAATGGCGGTTCAATTAGATGATGGTGGCGGTGCCCTACTGCGCAGAAAAATTGAAGACCTTGGTGTGCAAGTTCATACCGAGAAAGCGACCTCTGAAATAGTCGATGGCGAAAATGCTCGCTACCGCATGAACTTCGCCGATGGCACCCATTTAGAAACCGATATGATCGTATTCTCTGCGGGTATTCGCCCTCAAGATGAGTTAGCAAGAAGCTCTGATGTCGAAATTGGCGAGCGCGGCGGTATTGTCATCAACAACCACTGCCAAACCAATATCGAAAACGTCTACGCGATTGGTGAATGTGCCCTTTGGGATAACAAGATCTTCGGCTTAGTGGCGCCCGGTTATTCCATGGCGAAAGTCGCGGCTTCGCATATTGTCTCTGACGGTACTGACGACGCTGCGTTCACTGGCGCCGACATGAGCACCAAGCTCAAACTGCTTGGCGTCGATGTTGCCAGTATTGGTGAAGTGCACGGCAAGACAGAAGGTGCTCAATCGTATACCTACAACGATGAAATAGAACAAGTTTATAAGCGCCTGATCATTTCGGCTGACGGCACAAAGATTGTCGGCGCAGTATTGGTCGGTGATGCAGAAGCCTACGGTTCGCTACTGCAAATCAAGCAAAATGATATGCCCCTTCCTGAAAACCCATCAGTGCTAATTTTACCTAACGTGGCCGATGATTCAGGTTCGGCAATGGGTGTTGAAGCTCTGCCTGATAGCGCTGTGATCTGTTCATGTTTTGATGTGACCAAAGGCGATATTAAAGAGGCCGTTTCAGCAGGCTGCACCACGATGGCTGCATTGAAAGAAACCACGAATGCTTCAACAGGTTGTGGCGGTTGTTCTGCCCTTGCTAAACAGGTTCTCGATAGCGAGCTAAGTAACCTAGGTGTGGAAGTCTCTAACGATATCTGTGAGCACTTTGCTTATTCTCGCCAAGAGCTTACCGACATCATTCGCGTCAACAAAATCAAGACCTTCGACGAGCTGTTAGATTCTCACGGCAACGGATTGGGCTGTACTGTGTGTAAACCGGCTGTCGGTTCGATTCTGGCTTCGTACTGGAACGATTACATCCTGGAAGATCAACATATCGAGCTGCAAGACACCAATGACATCTACCTTGGCAACATGCAAAAAGACGGCACTTACTCGGTAGTTCCGCGTATTGCTGGCGGTGAAATCACTCCAGATAAATTGATTGTTTTAGGCGAAGTCGCTAAAGAGTTCGACCTGTACACCAAAATCACGGGCGGTCAGCGTGTCGACTTGTTTGGCGCACAGCTTAACGAACTGCCTATCATCTGGAAAAAGCTGATTGATGCAGGTTTTGAAACGGGCCACGCCTACGGTAAATCGGTTCGTACCGTGAAATCTTGTGTCGGTAGCACTTGGTGTCGATACGGCGTCGACGACAGTGTTGGCTTAGCGATTCGTCTTGAGAACCGCTACAAAGGCCTGCGTTCACCACACAAGATCAAGTTTGCGGTTTCTGGCTGTACTCGTGAATGTGCAGAAGCCCAATCGAAAGACATTGGTGTTATCGCCACCGACAAAGGTTGGAACCTCTACATCTGTGGTAACGGCGGTATGCGTCCTCGTCATGCAGACCTATTCGCCACTGATTTAGACGAAACCACACTCCTTAAATACATCGACCGCGTTTTGATGTTCTACACACGTACCGCAGACCGCTTACAGCGTACATCGGTATGGATGGAGAACCTCGAAGGCGGCATTGAATACCTCAAGCAAGTCGTGATTGAAGACAAGCTCAACGTAGCTGAAGAACTCGAAGCGGACATCGCACTCAACATCGAGAAGTACCAGTGTGAATGGAAAACCACCATTGAAAACCCTGAGAAGATGAAGCGCTTCCAGCACTACATCAACAGTGAAGAAATGGACACTAGCCTCTCTTTCATCAAAGAGCGAGGGCAGCGTTTTCCTAAGCCGAGCTTGAGTGATGCTTCAAATTCAAAACGCGATGAAAAGCTCGCTAAAGCAGACCAAATCGAAGTGACTGAGGTTTCATAAATTTCATCAGGTTCATCAATAAAAAAATAAAAACTCAATTTTAGACTAGGAGAAAGTCATGGAAAATTGGACAACCGTATGCAGCACCAGCGATCTAACCCCAAACGGGGGAATTTGCGCCAAAGTAGACGATAACCAAGTGGCTATTTTTTACTGCAAGCGCAGCGACACGCTTTATGGGCTCTCTAATTACGACCCTATCGGCAAGGCGAATGTGATGTCACGTGGTATAATTGGTTCATTAAGCGGAGAACCTTACGTGGCCTCACCCTTATACAAGCAGCATTACCACTTAGAAACTGGCGAATGTCTTGAACAGCCTGAGCTCAAGCTCGTGAAATTTGAAGTTCGCAAGCAAGGAGAACAAGTTCAAGTTCTCGCACCACTTGCTATCGCCAGTTAACTAAACCGCCGACACCATCATGCAAACGCTTATTGGCGTGCACAATGTCGGCACAGGGTTTATGCACATTAAAAGCGTTCGAAGTTCGGAAGTAACGCAGATGCACAAACCAGGTAATTTTCCAGATTTAAAGGATTTAAACCATGGATAACACTAAATTTTCGCTGCTTTCATTTACGGGTAAGATGAAGGTCTTACACCTAAGCTGGATGGCCTTTTTCATTACCTTTGTTGTGTGGTTCAACTTTGCCCCACTACTGCAAATGGTAAAAACCACACTTGGTCTTTCTACTGAAGAGATCAAAACCCTCCTGATCCTCAACGTTGCATTAACCATTCCGGCGCGTGTCGCAATAGGCATGCTAACCGATAGATACGGCCCAAGGTTGGTCTACTCTTCGCTACTCGCGGTCTGTTCTATCCCTTGTTTTATGTTTGCACTGGCAGACTCTTTCATTCAAGCGGCAATCGCTCGTTTCCTACTGGGCTTCATTGGTGCAGGTTTCGTTGTCGGTATTCGTCTTGTGTCTGAATGGTTCCCACACAACGAACTGGGTACAGCAGAAGGTATTTACGGCGGTTGGGGTAACTTCGGTTCAGCAGCAGCAGCGTTCACGCTTCCAACTCTCGCTCTAGCGTTTGGTGGTGAAGACGGCTGGCGTTATGCGGTCGGTATTACTGGCGTAATGAGCTTAGCGTTCTCGTTTATCTTCTACAAAAACGTGTCAGATACACCAAAAGGTTCAACTTACTTCAAGCCTGCTCAAGTAACAGCAATGGAAGTGACATCAAAGGGTGACTTTTTCTTCCTACTTATTATGAAGATCCCTATGTATGCCGCTTTAGCGCTACTGACTTGGAAGCTTTCACCAAGCAACATCAACATGTTGTCTGACATGGCGGTTTACTCTGTGTATGCAGGTTTAGCAGCACTTTACGTATACGAAGTGTCGCAAGTTTGGAAAGTAAATAAGAACGTATTCAAAGAAGAAGTACCAGAGATTCACCAGTACAAATTCAAGCAAGTTGCGGTACTTAACGTATTGTACTTCGCAACATTTGGTTCTGAACTGGCTGTGGTTTCTATGCTGCCACTGTTCTTCTCTGAAACCTTTGAATTAACACCGGTTCTTGCAGGTATGGTTGCATCGGCTTATGCCTTTATGAACCTAATGTCTCGCCCAGGTGGTGGTTGGATTTCAGATAAATTCGGTCGTAAACCAACACTGCTTATTCTAACGATTGGTCTTGCTGTGGGTTACTTTGCAATGGGTCAAGTCGACAGCACATGGCCGGTATGGCTAGCGGTTGTTGCGGCGATGGCGTGTTCTTTCTTCGTGCAAGCGGGTGAAGGTGCGGTATTCGCAACGGTTCCTCTAATCAAGCGTCGTATGACAGGTCAAATTGCAGGTATGACGGGCGCTTACGGTAACGTGGGTGCAGTAGTTTACCTAACTGTGTTGTCATTCGTGAGCTACCAAACCTTCTTCTTAGTGATTGCTGCAACAGCGGTACTTGGCTTTGTGACTCTACTGTTCATGGAAGAGCCTAACGGTCAAATCGCCGAAGTAAACGACGATGGCAGTGTCACGCTGATTAATGTTTCAAGCTAGGTCTGTACTATGAAGCATTGATATTATTGAATCGGGAGAAGCACCTTAGCGGATACATCAATGCTAGGTGCTTCGTTCAAAGGCTCTAAGTTCACTAGGGCTTTTGTTCTTCCTAGGATGTTCTGTCAAGGAAGCGGGAAGAAGAGCAGTTAAGAAGAAGACCAGTTATGACAATTTCATTCAGCCAAGGGCAAGTCATCACGCCAGAATCCAACAACCAGTTAACGCTTAAGTTTGGTGGTTATTCGAATCAAGGCGTACGAGATGAAAACCAAGATGCCATCATTGTAAAACACCCAAAAACTCGCGCAGAGCAAGAGTTGAAAGGCAGTGTTGCCTGCATAGCAGACGGCGCAAGTTGCAGTGAACACGGCCAGAAAGCCAGTCACACCAGCGTGATGCAGTTTATCGACGACTATTACGCAACTCCCCAAAGCTGGAGCATCCAACGTTCGGCGCAAAAGGTCTTAACGTCCCTCAATTCTTGGCTCTTCAACACGTCTGTTTCTAATATTCATCCCGCACAACAAGTGAACCACAATGCCCTCGTTTCGACGTTCAGCAGCGTGATACTCAAATCAAACACCGCGCATATCTTCCACGTGGGCGACAGCCGTATCTACTTACTAAGAGATGGAGAATTACGCCAACTGACCCGCGACCACACGCGTAAAAATATGGGACAGAAGCATTATCTAACACGCGCCTTAGGCATGGACAACCAACTCAACGTTGACTATCAAACCCTACCTATAAAGAAAAACGACTGCTTTATCCTGACATCTGATGGCGTGCACGAGTTTGTCTCTCCCAACACCTTCAAGGAACACATCGACAAACCCGGAGCGGATTTCGAATACGCGGCACAAACCATCTGTAACACGGCTTTAAGCCACAATAGCTCAGACAACGTGAGCTGCTTGATTGTGCAAGTCAGCCATCTGCCTAAACCTTCGCTGATTGAATTCCATGAGAAGCTGGCTAAACGGGCAATCCCACCCGCTTTAAAGCTCGGGCAAAGTATCGACAACTTCATGGTACTTGAGGTGTTGTATGCAGGGTCAAGAAGCCATGTGTATCGTGTGATGCAGAAAGAGACACAAACCGAGTTCGTGCTGAAAGTCCCTTCCGTTCAATATCACGATAGCCCTTCGCAACTCAGAGCTTTCTTTAATGAACAATGGGCGGGGATCTTGTTAAAAAACAAGAGAGTAATGAAGGTTTACCCGACGCCAGAGAACTCGCAATTTTTATATCAAATCTGCGAATGGGTAGAAGGTATCACGCTAAGACAATGGATGTACGACAATCCAAAACCGTCACTCAATGAAGTGCGCGACATATTAGAAAAGATCACTCAAGGCATTCGAGTATTACAACGTGCAGACATGGTGCACCGAGACTTAAAGCCCGAGAACATCATGATTCAACGTGATGGTGAGGTTAAAATCATCGACCTTGGTGCGGTATTAGTGAGAGGCCTTGAAGAGGGAGAGCTCACTGACAAGGACGACACACCATTAGGCGCGGTCAATTACATAGCGCCAGAGACCATCAAGCACAACAGCGCGACCACCAGCTCTGATCTGTTCTCTATCGCTGTAATCGGCTATGAGATGCTAACCGGTGAATTACCCTACTCTGAAATGACCGCACAATCGCTTAAGCAATCTCGCCACCATCAATGGGAATACCAACCCATCACACAGAAACGAGCTGACTTACCAAGCTGGGTGGATTTGGTATTACAAAAAGCCTGCGCGGAATCACCAAGCGAACGTCATCAAGTGTTGGGGGATTTTGTCGCTGACCTTTACACACCAAACCAAAGCTTGGTGAAAAGCAAAGCCAAGCAACCTTTGATAAACCGAAACCCGATCCAGTTTTGGAAAGTGTTGGCTTTGTTGCTCGGCATTGTTGCGGTCGTAGAACTGGGGTTATTGTTAAACCCAAGCTAGATACGTTTACGAATTAGCCTAATATAACCGCGTTTAGCCTCGTTTCACTAAGCTTCTTGGCACGAGTTCAATGCCAGCTTGGTAACGCTTAGCCGATGCATTCAGCGCCAAAGCAAAAGCGCTGTCGGCAATTACTTCAAACTGCTGAGGCAGTGAATGGACTTTAAAAGGCAAGAAGTCGAGCAGTCGATTATCACCAAAGGTTGCCAGCTTTACTTGGCTGATCAGTTCTGGCTTTTCAACCATCACATCCAACACACCTTCTAGTAAGGTATAAGACATAGTGACAATGGCATCGGGCACTGTGCCTTTGGCAATCCAACTCTCAAAAATCTCACGCCCTGATTCTCTATCAAAGTGCTCGCCATAACCGACAACCATCGGCTTGTTTTCGGTTAACCCTGTTTGTTGAGTATGTGCTTTATTCGCCGCTTCAAAACCCAACTGACGTTCACGTGAAATGTTCAGATCAGGCAGTGCACCAATCAAACCAACACTATGAATACTGTCATCAAGAATCGAATGCGTCAGTTCAAATGCAGCTTCGAAATCTTCACTGATCACACAGGCAAAGTGCTCATCATCTAAAGGACGGTCAATCGCAATAACGGGTGTGCCTGAGTTTTGCAACTTCAAGTAGAACTCATTGGCGTCTGGCATTGAGCTCGCCACCAGCAAGGCATCAATACGACGGCTTACCAAGGCTTCAGCGACCTTTCGCTCGGTTTCAGCGTCATCATCTGAGCAACCAATCAAAATCTGATAGCCCACTTTACGTGAGTTCTGCTCTATCAATTTTGCTAAACGCGCGTAACTGCTGTTTTCCAGATCAGGAATAATCAAACCAAATGAACGGCTATTACCAGCGCGCAGCGAGGAAGCAGCATGGTCTGGTCGGTAGTTATACTCTTCCACCACTGCCATCACTTTCTGCTGTGTCTTTTCACTGATTCTGTATTTCTGCGCCTTGCCATTGATCACATAACTGGCTGTCGTTTTCGATACACCGGCTAGTTTGGCAATCTCATCTAGTGTCATATGGGTGACCTGTATTTTGTGCGTAGGATCATATAACCAATCTTCTGATCCTTGGATTAGTTGAATTATATGCTGAATCGATTCAGTATAAAAGCTGAAAGGATTCAGCAAAATCTGAAAAGTGACTTCAATCATCCTTTTGAATGGATTGAGCGTCATTTGTCGTGATTCAGCTTCTTGTTGTTAACGAAACTGGAATTACGACACGCAGCAAAACTATTTTGAAAACCAAAATCGGCTTTGCTGAATTTTTTTACACTGAATGCTGAACCGATTCAGCAAGCATAAAGCAGCGGGCAAATATTGCTCTAGACTGAATCGTAGCGATACACAAATTCTCAAGCGATACGCTAAAGAGGCACCATGCTTAAATTATCAAAATCTGACATCACTCTAGGCCAAACTGCCGAAGACAAATTCAAAGCAATCCAAAACATTGCTGGCGACCTGACAGCTAAAGGTTTAGTTGACTCTGGTTACGTTGAAGGAATGCTGAACCGTGAAAACCAGAACTCTACGTTCCTAGGTAACGGCATCGCGATTCCTCACGGAACGACGGATACTCGTGGCCTAGTGAAAGAGACAGGCGTTGCGGTACACCACTTCCCTGAAGGTATTGATTGGGCAGACGGCAACCGTGTTTACGTAGCAATTGGTATTGCAGCTAAATCTGACGAGCACTTAGGCATCCTTAAGCAACTGACCAAAGTTCTGGCAGCTGACGGTGTTGAAGAGAAATTAAAGCAAGCGAAATCAGAAGACGAAATCATCGCTCTACTTAACGGCGAAGTTCAGCTTGAAGCCGACCTAGACGCTTCTTTAGTTCAGCTACTGTTCCCTGCAAGCGACATGATTCAAATGTCTGCAGTTGCGGGCGGTCTACTTAAGAACACAGGTTGCACAGACAACGCATTCGTTGCTGACCTAGTAACGAAAACACCAACTCACCTAGGCCAAGGCCTGTGGTTGTTGGGCAGCGACAAAGGTGTAACTCGCACTGGCGTATCTTTCGTTTCAACAGCGAACCATTGTGAATACGAAGGCACACCAGTTAAAGCATTGGTAGCATTCGCCGCTTGTAACAGCGCGCACCAATCTATTCTGGCAAACCTAAGCAAGATGGTTTTTGAAGGTAAACAGCAACAACTGTTAGCCGCTGACGCGGCGCAAGTGATTGGCCTTCTAAAAGGTGAAGCGGTTTCTACAGCGTCTCAAGACGATGACAACTGCGCAGTCTTCAAAATCAAAAACGCACACGGCCTACACGCTCGTCCAGGTGCAATGTTGGTTGCTGAAGCGAAGAAATTCGAATCAACAATCCGCGTTTCAAACCTAGATGGCGACGGAAAAGAAGTGAACGCGAAGAGCTTGATGAAAGTCATCGCACTTGGCGTTAAACACGGCCACCAGCTTCAGTTTGTTGCTGAAGGTGACGATGCAGCACAAGCACTTGAATCGATTGGTAAAGCTATCGCTTCAGGCCTTGGCGAAGGTTAAGGAGTCGATATGTCTGATAAACAAATCAAAGCCGTTACCGTAACGCTTAACCCTGCTCTAGACCTGACAGGCGCTATCGACGCACTAAATGTAGGTTCAGTTAGCCTAGTAAACAAAGGCTCTCTGCATGCAGCGGGCAAAGGCGTAAACGTCGCAAAAGTTCTTTCAGAGCTTGGCGCGAAAGTGACCGTAACAGGTTTCCTTGGTCGCAATAACGAAGAAGCGTTCTGCCAACTGTTTGAAGAGATGGGTGCAACTGACCGCTTCATCCGTGTTGATGGCGCAACTCGCATTAACGTGAAATTGGTAGAGAATTCAGGCCAAGTAAGCGACATCAACTTCCCAGGTGTTCCTGTTGATGCTGACGCGATTAAAGCGTTCGAAGAAACCCTATTAGAACTTGCTGAAACGCACGATTATTTCGTCATTGCAGGCAGCTTGCCACAAGGTATCTCTCCTGAGCTTTGCGCTTCTTGGGTTCAACGCTTACACGATTTAGGTAAGAAGGTGCTATTTGATAGCAGCCGTGACGCACTTAAAGCCGGTATCAATGCACAACCATGGTTAATCAAACCAAACGATGAAGAGCTGTCTCAGCTGTTCAATGCAGAGCTGACAACTCGTGACCAATGCCAACACGCGGGCCAAGCCCTAAGTGAAAAAGGCATCGAGAATATCGTGGTATCACTTGGCGCTGAAGGCGTGATGTGGCTTAACCAAGGTGAATGGTTACATGCTCAACCACCGCGCATGCAAGTAGTAAGCACGGTAGGCGCAGGTGACACATTGGTTGCTGGTCTATGTTGGGGTCAAATGCAACAGATGCCAAAACCAGAACTTATTAAATTCGCAACCGCCCTATCTGCTCTAGCAGTTTCACAGGTAGGCGTGGGCATCACCAGCCAACAAGAGCTGGATTCAGTACTACAAAATATCCAATTACAGGCGCTTAGTGCTCCAACTAGCCAGTTAGACACAAGTAAATAGGACAAAAGGTTTATTATGAATATTACCATTATCACAGCTTGCCCAAGTGGCGTAGCAAACAGCATCATCGCCGCGGGCTTGTTAGAGCAAGCGACAAAAGCACTAGGTTGGAACGCTGCTATTGAATGTCAATCAAGCGTGTTACCTGATTCAACTGTATCGCAAGACGCTATCGACAGCAGCGACGTTGTAGTTATCGCAACTAACAAAAATGTTGATAAAGCACGTTTTGTTGGTAAGAAAGTGTACCAAGCGGCTATCTCTGAATGCACTGCAGATGCAAAAGCGTTTCTAGAGAAAGCGGTAGCAGAAGCAACGGTATTAGACGCTTCTCAAGCTGAAAGCACTGTTGAAGTGACCGGTACGTCACCTGCTACAGGTAGCAAAAAAATCGTAGCGATTACCGCTTGCCCAACTGGTGTTGCACACACCTTTATGGCAGCTGAAGCGCTTGAAGCAGAAGGCAAACGCCTAGGTCACCAAATCAAAGTGGAAACTCGCGGCTCTGTAGGTGCGAAAAACCAACTGACAGACCAAGAAATCGCAGACGCTGATCTAGTTATCATCGCAGCAGACATCGACGTTCCTCTGGATCGTTTTAACGGCAAAGCGCTGTACAAAACTACAACAAGCCCTGCTTTGAAGAAAACAAAGCAAGAGATGGAAAAAGCATTCGCAGAAGCTAAACCATACCAACACACAGCGTTTTCAAATTCAGCGCCTGCTGACGAGAAGAAAGGCGTATACAAGCACCTGATGACAGGTGTATCTCACATGCTTCCTGTGGTTGTTGCGGGTGGTTTGATCATCGCACTCTCTTTCGTATTCGGTATCGAAGCGTTTAAAGAAGAAGGCACACTGGCAGCAGCACTGATGACTATCGGTGGTGGTTCTGCATTCGCACTGATGATTCCTGTTCTTGCTGGTTTCATTGCATTCTCGATTGCCGACCGTCCGGGTCTGGCTCCAGGTCTAATTGGCGGTATGCTGGCTAGCTCAACGGGCGCAGGTTTCCTAGGTGGTATCGCGGCAGGTTTCATTGCAGGTTACTCTGCAAAACTCATTGCCGACAAGGTTCAACTTCCACAGTCAATGGAAGCCCTCAAGCCTATCCTGATCATTCCGTTTATCGCGAGTTTGTTCACTGGTCTTGTGATGGTTTACATCGTAGGTGGTCCTGTTTCTGGCGTGATGAGCGCGATGACAACTTTCCTAAACAACATGGGTACGTCTAATGCGATTCTTCTAGGTGTGATTCTAGGCGCAATGATGTGTTTCGACCTTGGTGGTCCGGTAAACAAAGCCGCTTACACATTCGGTGTTGGTCTACTGGCTTCGCAAACTTACGCACCAATGGCGGCTATCATGGCAGCAGGTATGGTTCCAGCTCTAGGTATGGGCCTTGCGACTTTCCTAGTGAAAGACAAGTTTGAAGCAGGCGAGCGTGAAGCAGGTAAAGCATCATTCGTTCTTGGCCTATGTTTCATCTCTGAAGGTGCAATCCCATTCGCAGCGAAAGATCCAATGCGTGTTATCCCAGCTTGTATGGCAGGTGGTGCACTAACAGGTGCTCTATCAATGATGTTTGGTGCACAGCTAATGGCTCCACACGGCGGTCTATTCGTACTACTGATTCCTGGCGCTATCTCTCCAGTACTTATGTACCTAGTAGCGATTGCAGCAGGTACGCTAGTAACAGGCTTTGGCTACGCAGCACTTAAAAAGATGAGCGGCTCTAAAGTAACGGCAGAGGCTTAATCCCCCTACTCTGGTTAACGGTTCAGCCCGATAACCAGAGGCTCTTGATAACCGGTTTCTTGGTAAAACGGCTCCTTAAAACAAAGGCTCCTCATTTGAGGAGCCTTTTTATTGTTCATGTATTTTCCGGTCGGAATGAGTTAAGTGCAATATTGGTATATTTGATTAGCTAGTAAGCGTTTCTTCAAAGACACCCAATTCACGACCAAGCCAGCTCGCTCGTACTGTGTGATCCAAAGTTTCTTCACCGCCAGTTACAGGGTGAATAAGCACCGACATATCACCGCGTTCTTGCTCAAGCCATTCAACAATGCCCGACTCTTTGTTCGCAAAGTGAATCTCAAACATTGGCATCTTATGTGGACCAACCAAACGCTGTATTAATGGGAAAACCTCTAATACATCTTTACGTTCCGCTAAAATTTTCTGACGCAGTGTTTCTGCTTGCTCTGCAAATCGCAGAGGGAAATAGATATGACCGTGGTACATGGCACCATCCTTTAGAATTATGGTGCGAACAGTTTAACCTGCTTTCTCTAGCAAGGACAGTCAACCAATGGCAGCCGAAGTATTAAACATCATGTAGAAGACTGATCTAGCTGAAATTTCTAGAGCATTCCAACAAAAACGCCACACGTAGTTTCAGTGTGGCGTTTGTTTTTAAGCTATAAAATGCTTTAGCAATAATTAGCGTTAGTAAATTGAATCAACATTCAAAGGACTGTTGTTTGGTTTCTCTAGTTTTAATTGTTCAACCGCACTAAGACCTTTAGAGCTAATTCCGCCACTATAAGACTTCGTGCCATCAGCATTAGTCATGGACGTTTCGCCCACGTTCCAAACTTCAAAGAAGTCACTTAAGTCATAGTTTGAAACATAAGAAGCGCACACCATCATTAGGTCTCCACCAGAAAGCCCAGTCTCGCTAGCACTACAATAGTTCGTATTCGAGTCGCCTTCTCTATCACCTCGAGCTTTACGGTGCATAAGTTTGAACATGTTCCAGCCTTCATCTTCACCATACACATCAGATTGGCTTGCGCCGCGTGTATACCAATCATCAATTGCAAAGTTCGATTTTGCCCAGATTTTTAGCTGACCAAACATAACTAATCGTAAACCTGCATCACCATGTGACCACGCATGTTCATTATTAAGCTCTAGCCATTTAGGTGCTTTCTTAATATCCGATTTAATACGATCCATTTCAGGGTTTGCATTGCGCCCCTCTAACTCCTGCATATACAACGCAAGAAGGTTATTGGTCACTTCTGTACTACCAGCCGCAAGGAAAGGAGCTGATGCTAAGTTGTGACCAACTTCATGCCACAACAACCAATCGTTCACAGGGTTGGTTGGAATGTATGTCCGATTTGCGTTAAAGCTTGAATTCATCACTGGGTAGCCAGAGTGAGCAGCGCCAATCGAAATCTGCACGTCATTCACAAAACGATGGCGGAACGCATTCAGTTCTGGATAAGTGAACCTACGGTGTAAACCAGTGCTTTGTTTCTCATCACGCCCGTAGAAGTCACTTGCCGCTTCAGCGAATCGATTCATATCTGTTGCGAATTGGTTCAAATCAGCGGATTCTAGATTCCTGATTGGTGTAGTGTAAATAAATGAACCCGTATCGATTTCTGCAATTGGTGCGTCTGCCGATTGAATAGTGTTAATCCACTGTCCCTCTTTCCACCAAGCCGCTTTTAACGCGCCATCAATGCTAAACGAGACTTCACCAAGCTCTTTTACTTTCGGTTGAATGTAAATAAGGCCACCATATGGAACCTTGAAAGTTAAGCTCGAACCATTGTAGTCAAAGCTGGTTTGCATACGTGGAGGGCGTTTCAAACTCGTTTCGTGATTCGGCTTACCTGTAAGATCATCCGCGATCATCACAGTAATCGTAGCTGCCACGCCATCTTGAATAGTTACTTCTTGTAATTGAGGTGCCCACAGACCTGTCGATTGATTGTTTCCTGCCGAATACGTCACCGCTTTACCGTTGGTCTGAACCATTACCGTACTTGACGAAGATGCCCCCGAAGTTCGACCCGGATACATTGTGGTATCAACAACGATTTCATGATCCCAGAATGAGCGCCCCAACATAATACGAGTCAGAGGTTTCTCCATGTAATTTAATGGATAGCTAGGATTCAACTGCCCAGATAACTCACCTTCGCCATGAATCATTCCATTAGCGACTAACGACGCTTTTAGGTCAACAGGACACTGTGCATCCATTGTGTCTGTTTGATGTAAGTCTTCTGTATAACAGTTAAGGAACTGAACAGCCTGCTTGAACCCCAACTCATCTTGTATTTCTGTTTCAAAATGGTATGCGTTGTCATTCCACATCCAAACAGACAGGTTATCAAACGCTTGATTCAATTCGCTGTTAGACAGACGCTTACCTTTAGTGCCCTTCGTGCGATAGTAAATCTCGTGCTCGTAAAGCGCTGTAAAGTTAGAACCCAAGTTTGCTGCTTTCACCATACTGTCGACAACGGTTTTACTCACTTCATAGCGGTCGAAATCGGCTCTATGATAAGCACCACGAACAGTGATGCCGTCTCCAGAACGAGTCTCTATACAGTTAAATTCGTATTCATACTCGTTCTTACAAAGCTCAGTGCTAACGAATGCCGACTGCAGTTCTTTGATTGCCGCTTCACGCTCTTCTGCCGATTCAACAAAGATACGTGCGGATTTTTTCTCCATTACTGTTACACCAGACGCATCAAGCACTGGTTTCCCTTCAGCGTCTAACTTAGTAACCTCATAAGTCGGGATTTCAAACTTGATTTTGGATTCATCTTTGATCCACTCAACCGTACCATCTTGATTTACCGTGAATGGAGGTTCTCCTTGGTTATCTTGAAAACGCTCAAGAACCACCATTTCCTTTTGACTCTTCACGTGAAGATTAGGATAAGGTGCTTGGCAGTAATAAGAGCTACCGCAGAAAGCTTGGTTTGTCGGGGTAACGTTTTCACCACCAAGAGATACACCTACGGCATCTGCCAAGCGTCCAACAGGTTCAGGATTAGTCGTTTGAATCGCATCCATAAACAAGATATTGCCACCGTCATTAACATAGTTAATAAGAGCCGTAATATCGTCTTGGTTTAAGTTCGGGTTATCCAAGTCAGCAACAAACTGGTTAGTCATGCCATCTTGAACCAACTTAGGTGGGTATGCCTGAAGGATCAAAATCGGCGTATTACTCGCATCCAAATCATCAAAGTCACCTGAACCACGCTTTTCTACTGACGCAAAACCATACTGAGGACTAACAAAAAACGTGTACTGCTTACCCATTGTGGAGTGGTGATAAGCCGAATAGGCTTGGTCAATATTGGTCACTGCATTCATCCCAGCAATAGGCAAACCATTATTGAACCACTCAAACAAGTTCGAGAAAAACAACCTCATGCTGCCTTGGTCATCATGTAGTAGGTTTTCAAACTTCGAAACAGTGCACTGTTGTTTGTTGCTGTCGATATGTAATGTGCGATTAGCCCAATAATTCTCTGGGCATGACAGAATACTTGGATATAAGCCATTGCCCATGAACACGACCTTACCTTTGCCTATCTCGCCTGCAGTAACGAATGGGAAACCATAAGTCGCGTTGTCTTCAGAGACTAAAGGAATCGGAGGCATCGAGATACTTGGGTGTTGTGCGATGTAAGGTTTGCCTTCACGAGTCCAAGCCTGCTTCTCACCAAAATAAAGCTGACGGTTTTTATCAGTTCTTGGCATCATCACAGGGAATGCTTTGTTCGATATGTTCAGAGCTCGCATACCACGGGTATACCCCGTCGCACCGTAAAAACTACCATTGTCATTGAAAACATGGAATGTGGTGACGTTGTGGAAGATTTGCTGCAGAGACTCCGTAACATACTGACCAGAATCCATAGATAAAACGGCAGGTTGACGAACATAATCCATAAACTGAGGCGTTTGGCGCAGCTGCTCATCGATTACTGCCGTTAACCCTTGGCTAAACTGACCAACAAACTCATTAGGAAGTTCAAAGTCTGTACCCTCTATTAATCCCCCATTTGGCAGAGTTAGGTTGATCAGTTCATTTATAACGTTAGGGTACTTTGAAAAGGTACCTTGGACTTCTTCAGATATCTCATAATGACTTACATGATCAAGCGCGTAGCGCTCTAGTAATGACTGGATATTCGCTTTCTCAACCACATTATTGGTCACATCAGACAATTTATAAGCAATCTGATTACCCGTAATGGAGCCAAACTCAAACGTATCAATACCAAAAACGATTCTGTCGCCCCACAGGTACTCAAAGATTCCCTCTTCATCCGTCACGCCCGTCGCGTTAGCCGAAAAGAAACTGATCCCAGAAATCGCTTTACCATTAGCGTCTGTAAGCTTACTGCGAGTTAACACCTTGCCTTCAACACTTGGCTTATAAGCATAGGTAGACTCTGCGTCTGCAGAAACAAAACCAGCGTTAAGGTTATTGTCCGCATTAGGGTCAACCGCAGGAACAACTGTTGTGTCTACGTGTGAACTAGGAGCCTTACCTACTTCATCTGTAGACTCTTCTTCTTTCGATGAAAAGTACGCATCGACAGCATCTTGATCATCAAGCTGCGAGAACACATCCTCAATATCAAAAGCATCCAGCTCTTTTAGACAGATAGCACTTTCAGTCTCACAAACATCAATTGATTCGAGTACCTTGGTAACGTTGTCTCCATGTAATTCTGTCAACTCAAATGCCGCATGAAGCGCATCATTTGAAATCGTGCTTTCTGTGACTTCGGGGAAAGGAGCCGTGAAATCACCTAAAGTAAGGTGACCCAAGGTACAACTAAAACTCACGCCTTGTTTTACACTGAACGTTCCGTTTTCAAGATGAATGCCGTCACAGTACACATCTCCAGAAACAAACGCCCCGCTCGACAACAGTGAACCGATGTAAGTTGTTGGGGGAATAATATCTGTTGGTGGAATAATGTCAGTCGGCGGAAGAATATCCGTTGGTGGAACAATATCTGTCGGAGGAAGAATGTCCGTTGGTGGTACAATATCTGTTGGAGGAGCCGTATCAGGGCCACCACTATAGCTTAGTGAGTCGTGATTACACCCTAAAAGAGCCGTGGATATGATAGCCAACGCAATTAAGTTTTTTTTCATTGAGCGAAGTTAGTCGTAATTTAAAGTGGACCGTTATCTTATAGATTTACTCCACCTCGATGACTATTGTTTTTTGTCTTAACCACAAAGACCATTACTCATAAGCGATTGAATAAGAAAAAAATGATAATTGAGACTCTCATTCCAATTACAAAACCTCTCCCTACCTTAAAACGGAAAAACGCCATATCTCGATTGAGATATGGCGTTTCAATTAGCCATTAACATTAAGACCGATAGGGTATATCTGCCAAAAACACGTTCAAAAAAGAACTAAGGCTTAAGCTTTAAAACTCGGTCAATGTCTTCTGCAGAATGGCGCTCTGGTACTTGCTCCCACTCTTCGCCAAATGAACGATTAACCACTCGGCCGCGTTGGAAACCTTCACGCGCTTCTAGCTGCTTCGCCCAGCGCACAACGTTGGTGTAAGACTCAACTTGTAGAAATTCGGCTGCGTCGTAAATTTTGCCAAGTACTAAGTTACCGTACCAAGGCCAAATCGCGATATCTGCAATAGACAGCTCTTCACCCGCAACGAAAGTGCTGTTAGCAAGTTGCTTGTCTAACACATCTAGTTGACGCTTAGCTTCCATTGCGAAGCGGTTAATTGGGTACTCTTGCTTTTCATCCGCGTAAGCGTAGAAGTGACCAAAACCACCACCTAGGAATGGCGCAGAACCTTGTGCCCAGAACAACCAGTTAATGGTTTGTGTTCTTGCTGCCCCTTTTTTTGGTAAGAAGTGACCAAATTTTTCTGCTAGATGCATCAAGATAGATGCCGATTCGAATACATTCACGTCTTCGTCACCAGACTTGTCGACAAGTGCTGGTATTTTGGAGTTTGGATTCACTCCAACAAAGCCAGAAGAGAACTGATCAGCCTCACCGATGTTGATCAAGTACGCATCATATTCAGCTTCTTTAACACCCGCCGCTAACAACTCTTCCAGCAAGATAGTGACTTTTTGACCGTTAGGTGTGCCAAGAGAATACAATTGAAAAGCATGGTCACCAACAGGAAGCTCTTTATCAAAGCGAGCTCCAGATTCAGGACTATTGATGTTTGCCCACTTGTTACCACCAGCAGTATCGTTAACCCAAACTTTTGGCGGAGTGTATTGTTCTGACATGATATTTCCTTATTAATATAGGGTCTCACAAACTGATATTAGGTCACATGCCTGCGGTTAAAACCCCTGAATACGATTTATTTTCAAACTGTTAAGCATGGCTTATTCCAGAAAGACATAACCCGCTTAAGCGTTGGTGTGTAGAAGGTAAGTCTGTATTCAAACTTCAATCTAATATCGATAAGTCTACTGCATCATTTAGCTATGATTTTACGAACGACATACCGACAGCTTCCAGAAAGCTGTGATAAAATCGGGATATTACAATTGATAAGGATTTGGCAATGTCTTCTGATTTCACAGGTTCGAGTGCAGCGTATGCTCGCCAAGAAAAAGGCTACCGCGAAAAAGCACTAAAACTGTACCCTTGGGTTTGTGGTAAATGTGCGCGTGAATTTGTTTACTCAAACCTCCGAGAGCTTACCGTTCACCACGTGGATCACGACCATACAAACAACCCTGAAGATGGCAGCAACTGGGAGCTACTGTGCCTGTACTGTCACGATCATGAGCATTCAAAATACACTGACCATGAGCGTTATGGTGTGGATGCAAAAGCGAGTTTAGATGATCATCAGTCAGCGACACACAACCCGTTCGCCGATCTCGCTAAGATGATGAAGAAATAACACACCTTCAGAGTAGTCTTTGGTAGATGGTAACTGCTAGATAATAGATACATAACAAGTAACCCCAGTATGTCACCATACTGGGGTTTCTTTTGTCTGCCGTCATAACCAAATAATAGAGTTCAGGTAGGCAGGATCAAAAAAGCCTTCCGAAGAAGGCTTTTTAAGAATCAAATCGAATTATGCTGCCGCTTGCTTGCGAGACTCTTCTACCTTCTTAGCGCGTTGTTTTAGCGTCAATTTATCGCGGTATGCAAACCAAACGTAAGACACAACCACTAAGAAGAACAGGTATGACAATGAGAAAATGAACGGCGATTGAATGATATCGTTCGAGATACCCCAAGAAACACCGATAACAGTCACTGCAATTTTCGCAAAAAAGCCACACATCAATAGCACTAATGCCAACTGTGGGAAACGCGTACTGCGGAATGCAAGCCAGTAGCAACTACCAACTGCTAGAGCCGCAACATAGAAGCCGAATAGGAAAGAGTGAATATGGTCAGCTGCCGCTACACCACCAGAAATTGACATCAATAAAATTAAAAACAGTTTCATAATACTCGCCTCACCATAAGTTGGAAACGCATCCTTTCAAATTTGGAATCTCAGTTTGCATACTATTTTCCCACTTTTTACGGACAACACAACCCCTCCAATCGAACAAAATGTAAGCAAAAGTACTAACAAAAATCACCCTTAACAATTGCTTAACATTCTGTTTTTAATAAAACTCCGTTACTCCTTGTCTCATATGAACAAA
This sequence comes from Vibrio sp. 10N.222.52.B7, assembly GCF_041474275.1. Classification (NCBI taxonomy): domain Bacteria; kingdom Pseudomonadati; phylum Pseudomonadota; class Gammaproteobacteria; order Vibrionales; family Vibrionaceae; genus Vibrio; species Vibrio sp. 10N.222.52.B7. The sequence continues at coordinate 23,923 of NZ_JBFRTU010000023.1, forward strand.
GCGCTGTTACGATTTATTTTGTTACACAAATTTAACCTTGGAAATTAATTAAAATTATTTGTAACTCTGTGATATCCGCACGCAATACGCGTCTATTCAAAAACCATCACCTCAAAATCCCTGAAATAATAAGAAGACAGAGCGAAAAAGAACAAAATAGAGAGGTGTTAAAAACATTTCAAAAACCAATGAAAAACAACTTATTAACAAATTGAATTTAATTTACCAAAAATGGAAAAAGAGATTCCAATCACATTTTAATTGGTTATAATCCGCGCTCTTTTGCGCTATCTGTTGATAAACGCAAACTAATTTTGAAGAAACAATCACAATAACCCGTCTTTAGTTAAGTGGCTCTCCACTAACCGATGACAAAACTGAGAATAAAAATGAGCAAGATTGATAAAGCAACACGTATCCTGCTAGCAGGCTTCTGTATCAACCTTTGTCTTGGCATCCTGTATGCTTGGAGTGTATTTAACAAAGCGCTAGTAACTGAAGCTGGTTGGAGTGCTGCTGAAGCATCTTCACCTTACGCTATTGCAACTATCACATTCTCTGTTTGTCTTCTTGTTGCGGGCATCCTACAAGACCGTATGGGTCCACGTAAGATCCTTATCCTAGGTACAGCGCTTACAGGCCTAGGTATGATTGCTTCTGGTTTCGCTACAACGCCTATGATGCTGAACATCACGTTCGGTATTATAACAGGTGCAGGTATCGGCTTCGGTTACGCATGTCTGTCTCCATCAGCAATGAAGTGGTTCCACTCTTCTAAGAAAGGTATGGTTAACGGTCTTATCGCAGCAGGCTTCGGTCTTGCGGCTATTTACCTAGCACCAGTAACTTCTGCGCTAATCGACAGCATGGGTATCCAAACTAGCTTTATGATTCTTGGTGTTGGTGTACTTGCAATCGCAGTACCTCTAGCAGCAACAATCAACAACCCACCAGCGGATTACACGCCAGCTGAGCCTAAAGTAAAAGCAGGCCAAGCTCCTAAAGCGGTTAAGAAGACTGAAGACCTAACTTGGAAAGTAATGCTGAAGACTCCTCAGTTCTACTCTCTATGGATCATGTACGCATTCGCTGCATCTGTTGGTCTAATGATCATCGGTAACATCACTACAATTGCTAGCGTTCAAGCTAACCTGCCAAACGCAGTTTACCTAGCGTCTATCCTTGCAGTATTCAACTCAGGCGGCCGTGTTGCTGCGGGTATGCTTGCAGATAAAATCGGTGGTGTACGTACTCTACTTCTAGCGTTCATCCTTCAAGGCGCGAACATGGCTCTATTCGCTACGTTCAACTCTGAATTTACGCTAATCATTGGTACGGCTATCGCAGCTGTTGGTTACGGTACGCTTCTAGCAGTATTCCCAACACTAACTGCTGAGTTCTACGGCCTGAAAAACTACGGTACTAACTACGGCGTGCTTTACACGGCATGGGGTATCGGCGGCGCTATCGGTGCAGCAGTTGTTGGCTTCTCAATGTCAAACGGCGAAGGTTACGGCCTAGCTTACACAATCTCTGCAGTTATGATGGCAGTGTGTATTGTTCTAGCAATCATCACTAAGCCAATCTCTGAAGCTAAAGTTGCTGAACTAAAAGCATCACAAGCTTAATCAACAGAAAAGATTGAATTTGTTACTGAAGAGCTTAACCTTAGGGTTAGGCTCTTTTTGTATCAAGCGACTTCTCCATTGACGACCGAAACCACTCTTCAGCTCTCCCCCACTTATTATCTCGACAACTTCAATCGACTGGTTGAACACGCTCAAACGCTCTACCCCGATCTTCTGAGTGATGATGAATGTCGTTGGTTGTCCGCATACAAACGTCTTTCTGTTTCAAGCCAATGCCTAATGGTTCGTTTGCTTTCTCGTAAAGGCCGTTGGTTTCGCAGCGATAAACTCAACTATGTTGAGATCCCAGATCTAAAGACCGTACTGCAAGAGCTAAACAGCTCAGGCTACATCGGGTTGAGTCATCCCGAAGAACAGCATGACCTCGCCATTAGTGAGGTCGAGCTCGGGTTTCACTTGCTCACCAAACCAGAGCTGTTGAGTGTATTCCCCGCCCTTAAGAGCCATAGAAATGCCAAGAAAGACGAGCTGTTGTTACGGCTTGATCAGCAACCTTTTGATCAATTTCAAAACCTCTCTTTCGACTGTATTTACGTCATCGAATCTCAAGTGATTGATGTATTACTGTTGCTGTTCTTTGCCAACACCTATCAAAACTTAAGTCAGTTCGTGTTAAGCGACCTTGGGCTAAACACCTTTGAGAACTACCCATTAAGCAAGCAACACCGCTTCTTCACCTCTAGGGATCAGCTCAATCAATTAATCCAGATGCGCGATATTCAACGCTTGTATTCAGAAGGTGACCGCAAAGATGGCGAGTTTCTGGAACTGCTTTTAAATGCGATTCCTGAAGAATCAGAACACAGAAGCATTGCCAGAAAACGATCGCGTTTGATCAATGATATTGCTCGCGATCTAGAAAGGCTTAACCTAAACGACCAAGCTATCTTTTGGTTCAAGCAATCTACACTTCCTCCGAGCAGAGAGCGACTTGCGCGCATCTGTGATAAGCAAGGTACGCTAGACTTAATGTGTGACATTGTCACGCAAATGAAAGCTACTCCAACGGATGTGTCAGAGTTGGAAGTCGCGATTAAGCTTGAAGACAGGCTACTCCGGAAACAGGGGCACAAGGTTTCACGAACCATAAAGCCGAGCTGCAAAGAGATAAGACTGGAATTGGACCTCAGCCAAACGCGAGTAGAGCTTGCGGTAAAGCAGCATTTTGAGAACCAAGGTTGGGACGTCTATTTTTCAGAAAACAGTTTTCTGTGTGGCTTGTTTGGTTTGGCTTTCTGGGATGTCATTTTCGCAGACGTTGAAGGCGCCTTTATCAATCGTTACCAACATCGACCATTGGATCTGTACCATTCAGATTTCGTAGACAAGCGAGCCGAACAGATTGAAGCCGTGTTTCAGACGATATCCAAACATGGGCTGAACCATTTTCTTGATACTTACGATGAAAAGCAAGGTATCGCGAACCCCTTTGTTCATTGGAATTATTTTCCTAAGGCACTCATCGAACATGGCATGGCTTCAATTCCAAATGCCTTGGTTGTATACCTCTTCAAAGTGATATTGAGTGACTTAAAGCTATTTAGAACTGGGATGCCGGATTTGATTGCGTTCAAGGGCGATGAGTTTCATTGGATTGAAGTCAAAGGCCCTGGCGATAAACTGCAAGACAACCAGTGGCGCTGGATCAAAGAGTTTGAGCGATTGTCTGTCCCCTTCTCTGTTTGTTACGTCAATCAATGAGTCTTAGCTCTTAACTCTTAACTCTTAACTCTTAACTCTTAACTCTTAACTGCTAGCTTTTAGCTCTTGGGACTTAAATCTAGCTAAGTCTAAACACCAATTTCTGAGCACTAGCGAGTGACGCGCATCGACAAGTCACTCGTCCCATCAAGATCTTGTCTACAAAATTGTTAGAACATGAGCATTTTCAATCATTTTCGATATAATTATAGAAAATGCCTAATATTTAAATACGTATGAATTTGAAAAAACTCTTCATTTTAGCTTTTGTTAGCGTCTTCTCAGGTTGTGCCGTCTACGCGGGTTTAAACTTCGACGAACTGTTTGGTGAACAACAAGTACGCGATCGCCAAGCACCTATTCTTTCAGCTCAAGCGCAGCACTTCATTGACGAAGTAAAGCCCATCATTGATAACCGATGCGTGGTTTGTCACGCTTGTTATGACGCCCCTTGCCAACTCAAAATGTCTTCAGTGGAAGGTATAGACCGAGGCGCGAGCAAGGCACTCGTTTATCAAGGCACCCGCTTAACGGCATCAGCCCCTACTCGCTTGTTTGAAGATGCTTTAACCACGCAAGAGTGGCGCGATGCGGATTTTCATCCTGTCCTCAATGAGCGCATGCAAAACTCAACGGCTAACCTCGATGCTGGTCTTGTTTCTCGTATGTTGATCCAGAAAGAGAATCACCCTCTGCCCGATCAAACCCAGCTTGAAGGTTTCGACTTTTCAATCGATCGCGACCAACAGTGCCCAACCATTGAAGAATACGCTCAATACGAGAGAGATTACCCAACTTGGGGAATGCCTTATGGGATGCCAAACTTAGACAAAACCGAATACGCGACTTTAATGAGTTGGTTGGAAAATGGCGCGTTAATGAACGACCACATTCCATTGACTGATGCAGAACAAGAGCTCGTTAATGTCTACGAAAGCTTTTTAAACAAGAGTGACAATAAGAGTCAACTTTCAGCACGTTACATCTACGAGCACCTGTTTTTATCTCATGTCTATTTTTCTGATTTAGCTCAGCCAACACGCTTCTTCACTGTTGTTCGCTCTGCAACACCACCAGGTGAAGCGGTACAGCGCATCACGACTCGTCGCCCTTATGACGATCCAAAAGTAGACCGTGTTTACTACCGTCTGATTCCAGAACAAGGCACTATCGTCGACAAAACGCACATGCCTTTCGCACTTAATAAAGAGCGTCTACAAAAGTGGAATACCTGGTTTGTCGACGTAAATTACGAAGTAAAACAACTACCTAGTTACGACATCGATGTTTCAGCTAACCCAATGACTTCGTTTGAAGCACTGCCAGTAAACTCGCGCTTCAACTTCATGTTAGATAACGCGCAAAACACCATCATGGCCTATATCAAAGGACCTGTGTGTCGTGGTCAACTTGCCTTGAACGTAATTAACGACCGTTTTTGGGTTTTCTTCATCGACCCAGAGAAAGCCGATGTTCCGGAAATCAACGCCTTCTACGCAAGTCAAAAGAAAAATTTAAAGCTACCTAGCGAACTAAAAAGTAACACCGTACCTGTGACCAACTGGGTAAGATACGCAAAGCAACAAGCGCAATACCTAAACGCGAAATCAGACTTCACTAACCAATGGTTCGAGAGTGGCGTCCACCTAGACACTGGCATCATTTGGGATGGCGATGGCATCAACCCGAATGCTGCTCTCACCGTCTTTAGGCACTTCGATAGCGCCTCTGTTGTACAAGGGTTAGTTGGCACGCAACCTAAGACTGCGTGGATTCTTGATTATGCTCTTCTAGAGCGTATTCATTATCTTCTCGTTGCAGGCTTCGATGTTTACGGCAACTTTGGCCACCAGCTGATTACACGCATGTTCATGGACTTCTTGCGTCTTGAAGGTGAGAGTAACTTCTTAAGCCTTCTTCCTAAAGACGTTCGTCACATTGAACACTCTAGTTGGTACCAGAACCAAAGCGCACAACTGAGTGACTATTTGCAGCGAAACATTGCACCTTTTGATCAGCCGACCAGCGTGGTTTACAAAACGGCGGATCCGAAACACGAACTGCTTGATATGATCAAAGATAAGCTCGCAACTGTTCTCGATAATCGCTTTGAGATTGTTGAAACAGGTTTTGGTAGGAAGAATGAAGCACTGCTTAACCAAGTGAATTTGATAAAGGGCGAAGGCCTGCGTCATGTGCCTCAATTAGTGATGATCATGATTGAAGGCGAAAACGGCGAAGAGCAACTGTTCACCATGATTCACAATAACGCGCACAGCAACATTTCTAGCTTGTTTAATGAAGAAGGTAACCGTGATTACGCCAATGATGACCTTACCCTCGTACGAGGCGTTGTCGGTAGCTACCCTGCGGCTTACCTATCATTAACCGAGAGCGAGATTCCTACTCTGGTTAAAACGCTGCAAAACTTAAGCACAGAAGAAGACTACGTGGCGTTACTTGATAAGTTTGCTGTACGACGCAGCTCTCCGGAGTTTTGGCCGTTCAGTGACCGTGTCCATCGCTGGTATCAACAAGCGCAACCTATCGAGTTCGGCCTGTTGGATTACAACCGCTTTGAGAACCGCTAGTTTTCACGCATAACTTTTAAAAACAAAAATCCTCTGTCTTGGCAGAGGTTTTTTGTTTATGGGGAAAAGTATCGTAAATGCTATTGAGAAGCGAGAAGTGCTCTTAAGAAGCGAAAAGTGCTCTAGATTGAACCCGATGCTTCCGGTTGGTGTAGCTCATCAAAAAACGCACGCGCGGCGGGGGAAAGGGAATCTACAGGTTGCTTCAACACCACATAAAACTGACTCTTAAGGCTCCACTTCTCGGGCTGAAGCGGAATCAAGGCTTGGTCATAATGGCCACGGTCGATTAAATGAGACGGTAAAAAACTCAGGTGTGTGCCCGCCAAGGTTAAAATTACACCCGACTCGACATGCCAGCCATCAAAAGGCTTTACGGAATCGTACTGCTCAATATTCAGTAATCGGAACATCTCATCTTTGGCATAGCCGCCCATGTTGATACGACAGCCATTCAATGAGAAATCCCTGTCCATGATCTTCTCGGCCAGATCTTTGCGCGCATACAGATAACTGTGCTCTTCAAACAGTGGGTATTTATGTTGAAACGCTGACTTTTGATGTGACCCTAGAACCACTATCATCATATCAATCTGGTTCTTTGCTAGCTTCTCATTCAACTGGGTGAAATCGCCGACATCAACACTCACCTCTACACTGTTACTGCGTTGATAAAACGTCTCGATCGCTTTGGGAAGTGGGTTATAAGGCAAAGTGACGGTGTTATCCAAACATCCAATTCGCACATGCCCAGAGAGTTCCGTCTGTACACCTCGTAACTTATAAGCGAAGTCGGTTAAGGTCGATTTTAGTTGGTTCGCATATTTATACACTTGCTCACCTTCATGAGTCAGCTTAAAACCACGTCGACCACGTTGGCATAATGTTAATTCTAAGCTTTTTTCCAAGGCAATAAGCTGATTACTCAGCACTGGTTGACTAATCCCAGTGCTTGCGACCGCCTGATTGATGCCTCCTTGTTCAACAATTTCACAAAAAAGCTCTAATCTACGTAGGTCTCTTTTATCTAACTTATTGTTTGGATTCACTTTGCCACTCACATTTGTTTTTTGTTATGTTTACATCTGATTATATTCATTTATTAACAATAAATACATCAGTATGCTTTATTCACACTTATGGAATAACAATGCATGGATGGCACTATGGCGGCAGAAGCTTACGTGAATAAACCCGAAGCAACACACAGCCACAAAAAGATAGATGACTTCGAGTTGGAACCCGTTCCCGAGAAGGCCAAACGATCTTGGTGGGTCATCAGCCTTATTTGGTTGGCAATCGGCATCGACATTTCGGGACTGTTTCTCGGCTCGATTCTAAGCAGCGGTATTGGTTTTGAAGACGCACTGCTTGCCACGTTTATTGGTTCAGGCTTATTGGCGATCATCGCGATGCTGTGTGCCAACATTGGCTTTCAAGCTGGCGTGTCTACCCCGCTGGTGAGCAGCGCGGTATTTGGCCGTAACGGCGGTAAAATTCTTGGCTTCATCAACGGCATCTCATTAGTCGGCTGGTTCGCATTCCAGGCTGATTTCTTCGCTTTCATCATGGTCGATGCACTGGCGAAATACGACATCATAATTTCACACCTCACCGCTCTTATTGGCGGCAGTGTGTTAATGATGATGACGGCTATCTATGGCGTTCGTGCTTTAGGCAAACTCAGTACCTATTCTGTTCCATTGATGGTGACGTTGATTACCATCGGTTTGTTTATGGCTGCTGATTATCAAGGTGGCGCAGCGCCATCGATTGAAGATCCTTTGACGCTTGGCCAAGCCATCTCTTTTGTTATGTCTATCTGGATTCTAGCTGCGGTTGCTGCACCTGATATTGCTCGCTACGCCAAAACACGCCGTGATGCGATTTTAGGAGCGGGTATCGGTTTCCTCGTCGGCAACAGTGCCATCATTCTTATCGCATTGATCTTGACCAAAATGACCGGCACCGACGACCTAGTCGAAGTCTTCTTCACCCTAGGTTTAGGCATGGCGGCCATTATAGTACTGGTATTCGCACAATGGACCACCAACAGTAGCAACCTAACCTCTGGCGGCTTATGCATGTCGATGGTTCTACCTAAGATTCCGCGCCCTGTTCTGGTTGTGATCATGACCATCGTCGGCATTGGTATCGCTCAACTCGGCATGGTGAACAAGTTTACCGACTTCTTAATGCTACTCAGCGTAACCATTGCGCCTGCTGCGGGTGTCTACATCGTTCAATATTATGTTTTAGATTCGACAAAAATGAGCTTTGAGAACATCCAACAAGTTCCAGCTTGGATGTTTAAAGGCTTGGCTTCTTGGGCATTTGGTACTGCATTCAGCGCTTGTACTGCACCAGAGTTTTTCAACCTGTTTTCGTTCACCAGCATCTCGGCGTTAGACGGCATTCTTGCCGCTGGTGTGATTTACCTCGCCCTAATGAAGCTTTCTCCTTCAAGTGATAAGGAATAGTAGTTGTGATTATTACTGAACAAATGATTGATGATATCGCGCTGGGTGCGACGGTATTAGGTACTGGCGGCGGCGGTGACCCATACAGCGGTGCCTTGATGGCGAAAGTAGCCATTGCAACGGCAAAGCACCCTGTACGCATGATTCCTTTAGAAGACGTGCAAGACGATTGGATGACAGTGCCCTCTTCAATGATTGGCGCACCAACCGTCGCAGTAGAGAAACTCAATTCGAAAGATCAAATGTTGATTGCTTTCGAAGCGATGGAAAAAGCGCTCGGCACTGAAGTGGCGGCAACGTTTCCTATCGAAGTAGGCGGCTTCAATTCATTGATTCCAATTCTCGTTGCAGCACAAAAGAGCATTCCTGTGATCGATTGTGATGCGATGGGACGTGCGTTCCCAGAAGCTCAGATGGTGACCTTCTTTCTTGATGGTCTCCCTTCTGCACCAAACACATTGGCCGATGAGCGTGGCAATGTCGTCACGCTTTATCCGATTGACGGTATTTGGTCTGAAAAGTTTGCGAGACCAATTACCGAACAGATGGGTGGCTCTGCAGCAATGTGCGATTACCCAATGAACGGTAAGAACCTAAAACGCAGCGCACTGCCTGCAACACTGACCCAAGCAATGAAGATTGGTGAAGCGATTAGACTGGCGAACGACAACAATAAAAGTGGCACACAGGCCGTATTAGACATTGTCGGCGGCCATACCATCATCAGTGGCAAGATTGTTGATATTCAACGTGAAACCGATGGTGGTTTTGCAACAGGTGGTGTCGTGATTGAAAAGCTGGCTCAGTTTGAAGATACCGGCGTCGATAACGTGTTTGTGCAGTTCCAAAACGAATTACTTCTCGCGCACAAAGGTACAAGCCGCGCAGACATGAGTCAAGATAACCTGCTGGCATCAACACCGGATCTTATTTCGATCTTGGATCATGAAACGGGTAAGCCAATCACAACCGAACAACTTCGTTACGGGCAGCGCATCGACCTTATCGCTTACCCTTGCGACCCCAAATGGCGCACTGACAAAGGTATTGAAGTCGCGGGCCCGGGTTACTTTGGCTACACCGTCGAGTATCAAACCATTGAACAACTAAAGTCTGCATTGAAGAGGTAGTCGCATGACAAACATTACGCTTGATTACTGCCGTTTGGGCATTGACGTAGGTGGCACCAATACCGACGGTGTGCTGCTCGACGCAGACTTAAATGTGATTGCCAAAGTAAAAACCGCAACCACACATGATGTTTCAACAGGGATCGACAACGCGATTTCTGCGCTATTAAACCAAGCAAACATTGATGGTCAGCAAGTGAAACACGCGATGCTTGGCACGACTCAATGCACCAACGCAATCGTTGAACGAAAAGGCTTAGACAGAGTCGGCATGATTCGCTTAGCGCTTCCCAGTGGTGATAGCGTCCCACCCCTTTGTGGTTGGAGTGAAGCGTGGCAAAACCTGCTTGGTCAGCACTTCTACCAAGCACACGGCGGCTATGAATATGACGGCCAGTTGATTGCCGACATTCAAGAGTCTGAGATCCGCGAGCTTTGCCAGAAAATGAAAGGCCAAGTGGATTCCATTGCTATCTGCGGAGTGTTCTCTCCCGTCAACGGCGACCAGGAGCTTCAAGCAGCAGAATGGATTCAACAAGAACTTCCGGGCGTGAACCTATCGTTATCCCATAAAGTGGGCAGTTTAGGGCTTTTAGAGCGTGAGAACGCCACTATCCTCAATGCGGCTCTGCAAGGGACAGCAAAACGATTCGTTGACGGCTTTTGCAGTGCACTCATCAATCATGAAATCCACACCACGCCTTATTTCGGTCAGAACGACGGAACACTGATGTCACAGCAGTTCGCATTGATGTACCCGATTCTTACCGTGGCTTGTGGGCCAACAAACTCGATTCGTGGAGCGAGTCACTTAACTAAGTTAAAAGACGCGATTGTGGTCGATGTGGGCGGCACTACGTCTGATATCGGCGTACTGACTCACGGCTACCCAAGAGAATCGAGCTTAGCAGTAGAAATCGGTGAAGTGAGAACCAACTTCCGTATGCCTGATATTTTGGCGTTAGCCATTGGTGGTGGTACCAAGGTTCGCTTTGAACAGCAGCGTATAGAGCTAGGCCCAGAAAGTGTTGGCCATACCTTGACGCAAACGGCGCGTAGCTTTGGTGGTGATGAACTTACGCTCACCGATATTGCACTCAAAACAGGACAAATGCAGTGGCAGGCAGAACATCAACTGAGTGATGAGATTGGTGTTTCAGCCGAACAAGCAAGCAAGATTTATCAACAAATGGTCACGGATGTTGAAGAAGGCATCGATAAGATGAAGACCTCTGCGGCGAGTGTACCCGTAATCATGGTTGGTGGTGGTAGTGCCCTATTCCCAGATCATTTTGAAGGTGTGAGCCAAGTGGTTCGTCCTGAGCACTTTGAAGTGGCTAATGCGATTGGTGTTGCGTTGGGTGAAATATCAGGTCAATTCGATAAGATCGTACCGATTGACCCAGCATCACGTGAAGAGACCTTAAAGGGCTTGGAAGCGCAATCAAAGCAACTGGCGATTGAAGCTGGCGCATGCAGCGATAATGTCGCGATCATTGAACGCAGCGAGATTCCATTAAGCTACCTACAAGGCAATATGGTTCACGTTAAGATCAAAGCTGCTGGACATATCAAGATGATTTAAAGCGAATCAACGAAAATTGTATTTAACCAAGTCCTATAACGAAAAAGCAGCCAATTCTTTCATACAAAATGAAGAAATTGGCTGCTTTTTATGTTGTTACTTTTGGTTTCCAACTCACGATACGTTTCTGTCACAACCTAAGGTTTGTTTTTATAACTGCTCTTGCAACGCCTCAAGCGACTCTTGAACCAACTTCGACAACTCGCTATCTTTGCCTCGGTATTCACCTAATGGATCGCTGCTCGCCTCTATCACTTGGCAAGCATTGAAAAGTTGCAACAAACCTAAACTGCCCGCGGAACCTTTCAGTTTATGAGCGAGAGATTTTACCTCACGTCCATTGTTCGAATCACTCGCTTCGACCATTTCGCTTAAAGTGACGCGGCTACTCTCTTCAAATAGTCCCACAATCTGCTTCATCTTTTCTAAGCCAAGAATGGACAAGTCACCTTTGATGACATTGGAATCAATCAATTTCACAGGAATCTCTCCTTCGTCTTCAGTTTGCGAAGCCTTGATGGCTAGATGAGAGACGACACTCGCCATCTGAGATGAGTACAACTCGTTGCCTTTATTACGTTGAGGCTTGCTGTTTTGACTGCATATAGAATCGTTAGGATCTGGTTGTGGCAGTAACAAAGCCTTGCCATCAAGCTGTGTCACAATGAGCTGAGAAAGTGCTTCCTTCTCTAGCGGCTTAGGCAAGAAACCATCAAAGCCAGACGACAAGTAGCTTTCCACTTCCTCGTTAAACACGTGAGCCGATACTGCGATCATTGGTGGTACTTTGCGTGTTACGTTTTCTTCATGCTCATGCTGAAGCGCATCGTCTTTGAGCTGTTGAATTAACTCGACGCCATCGCAATCTGGTAAGTTAATATCCACCAGCGCAATATCAAACTCTTGCTCACTGAATATGGCTCTCGCTTCTTGTCCCGTTGTCGCTATCACAACATCGTGACCTAAGTTATTCAAAAAGCCTTCGGCAACAATACAGTTCACAGGGTTGTCTTCAATCAGAAGGACCTTCGCTCGGATACAAGCTTCAATGACCGTTGCTTTCGTTTCAATTTTCTCACCTACTTCGAGTGGCAATGAGAACCAAAACTGACTGCCCTCGCCTTCTTCCGAATGAACGCCAATATCCCCATTCATTGCCAACATGATACTTTTACTGATCGCTAATCCAAGCCCTGTGCCACCGGTTTTGTTGCGGCCGCTATCGGTTTGGGTAAACGCATCAAACAGACAAGCTTGTTCGCTTGCGTCAATTCCGACACCGGTATCTGACACTTCAAACATGACTCGATTTTCATCTTCGATATCTAAGCTGATAAAGATATCGACCGAACCACTTTCCGTAAACTTAATCGCGTTACCGACCAAATTATTCAAGATTTGGCTGATTCGCGTTACGTCACCACGCCAATAGCGTTGCACATCACTTTCAATATGGAAATCAAAGTTCAGCTTCTTCTCAGCGGCACGCCCTTCCATCAATTGGTAGGTATCTTGAACCATCTGATGAAGATCAAACGAAGCAGTGCGGATTTCTAAATGCCCTGCTTCAATCTTTGAGTAATCTAACACGTCATTCAAAATCGCGAGTAGGTTCTTACCGCTGCGGTTAATGATGTCTGCATAGCCGGATTGCAGCGGGTCTAACCCGGTATCTTTGAGCAATCTTGCAGTACCTAATACACCGTTCATCGGCGTTCGTATTTCATGACTCATCGTCGCAAGGAAAGCGGATTTTGCGCGGCTTGCTTGTTCTGCGGCGTTACGAGCCTTAGCGTGGTTCCCTACCTCGATGTTCAGCTTCTCATTGGTCTTTTGCAGCTGGTAGGTTCGGTCTGTGACCAACTCTTCTAAGTGTTCTTTGTGCTCTTCAAGTTCGCGTTTCGCCTTTGCTTCACCCACCGCAACCACTTGTAGCGCCTGCGCGGTGTTTCTGGCAGTGATGATCGCCTCGCCCATATGAGCCAGCTCATCATTACCCTTTACCGAGATATCAATATTCAGGCGACCTTGTGCGATAGACATCAAGGCCGATGAGTATTCAGTAAGACGTTTAACAACCGAGATATACACCACTCGCCACACGATAAATGCAACGATAACCAAACCAATAACCGAAATCACAGACAGTGACCATTGAGCCAAATTCAACGTGCTGGTCAGCTCATCAACCGCTTTTTTGGTACTGCGGTTTGAATCATCAACCAGTTGGTTAACCGTTGTATTCAGCTGAGAGAACAGCTCCAACGTATTTTGCATCAGAAACTCTGACTTTTTGGTGTTCTCATATTGTTCTAATGAAATATCGAACACGACTTGGCGTTTTCTGAGCTCTTCTAGAAGCTGAGACATCTGCGCTGAACGAGTAGGATCTTCGACCGCTTTAACGCGGCGCGCCATGATTCTTAGGTTGGATTCAAATTCTGATTGGATTTGATGAATACGCTCTACGTTGGTAACGGTTTGCGTTTCTTCAATTTGGTTAAGCATTTTGAACGCCAGCAAATGCAATTCGTGTAGGCGCTCAGACAAATCAAGGTCAACCTCTACAAGCGCATCTAAGGCTTGGTAGGCTTTATCCGTTTCTTTGGTTTCTAGCAGGTCATAGATATGCGTGACGTTAGCAACCGCAATGGTAGCCGTGTTCAAAACTTGGGTTCGCGTCAACTGCTCTAGCTCTTCGGCCAATAGGCGCATCTCTTCGACACGAGACGACAACTCTTTGCTTAACCAAAGCTTACGCTCAACCGACACACCCAACTCAGCCAGTGTGTTAATAACGCTTTGAACATTGTTTTCGAGTTTATTGAGGAGCTGAGAATCGAAACTGTCGACACCAAGCTCTTTGATATGTTGAAGAAGCGACTCAAGTTGGTCAAACAGTACGGTGCCAGCCTCTTTTCTTTCGGCCTCGTTTCTCGCATTAGAAAGTGTTTGTACTGACGAAATAATACGGTTACTCAACTCAGAAACCTGACGAGCTTCGATCATGGCAGGAAGCGCCGAATCAACGACGTTTCTTTCCGTTTTGGCTACAAAGCTAAAACCAGAAACACCGATCAATGCAGACAATAGAACCAACAGTGCCATCACTAAGAATGAGGCCAGCAGCTTGCGTCCAATACTCGCTGAAGCTAACAACATAAACTCTAAACCTTAAAACGTTCTTCTTTACCCATGCAGAATACGCTATATTTTGCAGTGTTTCTTATCTAAAACCAACAAAACGGCAATTCATGCTATCTAGACCTTTCGCTTCAATAATTCTTCTCTCACTACTGGCCTCAGTAACTACTGTCGCAGGTGCTAGTGAGCCTTTGAGCCCAATAAAGCCCGCCAATGCCACATCACAAAAAGAGAAAATCTGTGCCATTTATCCGCACCTCAAAGACTCTTATTGGTTGTCGGTAAACTATGGAATGATCTCTGAAGCAGAAAAGCAGCAAGTTGAGCTAAGAGTATTGGAAGCTGGCGGTTACCCCAACGTGGCCAAACAAGCCTCGCAACTGGTGCTTTGCACGCAATGGGGAGCCGATGCCATTATTTTAGGTACGGTTTCACCCGATGCGTATCATGACAATCTCAGCGATTGGGTTGGCTCGACGCCTGTGTTTGCTACGGTAAATGAGTTAACCGTCAATGAAGAACAACAGAAGGTATTAAAAGGTACGGTCGGTGTCGATTGGTACCAAATGGGATACCAAGTCGGAGATTTTTTGTCGAAACGACACCCGAAAGGATCAGGCGAAACACCTATCGCCCTGTTACTTGGTCCACAAGCAAGTGGCGGCACTAAGCCTGTGGCACTGGGGTTTTATGATGCGATCAAGTCGAGTGATATCAAAATCGCGATCAGCTATTGGGCAGATAACGATAAAGAACTGCAAAGAAACCTAGTACAACAGGTGATCGAGGAGCCGGATATCCAATATATAGTCGGAAGTGCCGTCGCGATTGAGGCAGCGATCAGTGAGCTACGAGCGGCCGATAAAACCGAAGAGATTGGGTTAATTTCGAGTTACTTAAGTCACGGAACCTACCGTGGTTTACTTCGTAACAAGGTACTTTTTGCGCCAACCGATAAAATGGTTGAGCAAGGTCGCTTGTCGGTAAAACAAGCCACGAGTTACTTACGCGGTCAACCTTACGAGCAACACAGCGCACCGATTATCGAAGCGCTGACACCTGCAACTCTCAAAGATCAAATTATCGCCGACTCATTGTCACCTTCTGAGTTTCGTCCGGTATTCAGTGTGAATCCTTAGTGCTATATTGGCTGAAGAACTCAAAACAATAAAAACGAAACAACAATTTAGGGAACATTCATGCAAAAAACGACGCGCACTATGCCAACACATAAGCATATCGCTTTGGTCGCTCATGACCACTTCAAACCTGAGCTACTAAGATGGGTCAAAGAGAACAAAGAAAAACTACAAAAGCACTTCCTTTACGCAACGGGCACGACTGGTTCTTTACTAAGTAAAGAGACAGACTTAGCAATCAAGAGCATGATCAGCGGCCCTATGGGCGGTGACCAACAACTTGGCGCGCTTATCTCTGAAGGCAAGATCGATATGCTGATTTTCTTCTGGGATCCACTTAATGCTGTACCACATGACCCAGACGTAAAAGCACTGCTTCGTATCGCAAGTGTTTGGAACATTCCTGTGGCCACTAACCGCGCTACCGCTAATTTCTTGTTTAACTCTTCACTGCTTGAAGAAGAAGTAATCATCGAGATCCCAGACTACGAAGCGTACCTAGCTGAGCGCATGTAATCGCACGTTAAATGTGCTCTCTACTGAACAGACTAAAAAGCCTGCATTTTATCGCAGGTTTTTTTATGTCTCGTTTTCAGACATTAAACAGTTCAATCATAAAACAGTGCGAGAGTCTCTCTATTTATCGCTCCACACTGCCATCTCGTTGCCACTTGGCTCTCTGAAATGGAAACGTCTGCCGTCGGGAAAGCTAAAGATCTCACGGTTTATCTGACCACCAGCATCAATTACATCGCGCTCGGTTTGCTCAAGATCTTGGCTATAAAAAACCATCAGCGCCGCGCCATTATCCGTATTCGACGCCAGATCCGCCAAATAGAAGCCGCCCATTAAGCCTTTGCCTTCAAACGCAGAATACTCAGGGCCATAGTCTTCAAAGCTCCAACCAAACACTTGACTGAAAAATGCCTTAGTTGCGGCGATGTCTTTCGCAGCAAATTCAATGTAGTTAATAGAGCCGTGTTCCATAGCAAATTCCTTATGCTTTATGCTTTATGCTTTATGCGTCTACCTTGTGATATTAAGGCAGGGATTGAAGATCTAATCTTAGACAATCAAGTCAAGTAACATCACTTTTTACGAACAACTGGGTAATCAGAACCATGCAGCTCCTGCACAAAGCCAGAGCCGTCGCCACTGTGCGTGATCCATACTTTCTCTTTTGCCCGCGTCATTGCTACATAGAATAAACGACGCTCTTCAGCATAAGGGAACGCGTCTGATGATTCAGTCAATGCGCCATCAATATGCAGCTGTTTCTTCTTGGTCGGGAACTGTCCTTCGTCAACACAAAGAATAATGACAAAGTCCGCCTCTTTACCTTTACTGCCGTGGCAAGTCATGAACTTGATATCAATGGAAGTGAAGATCTTCTTCCAGTCTTCCAACAACTCTGGCTTGTGGTAATGATTACGTCCAAGTAGCAGCACCAATTTATTGGTTTTGCCTTTGGATTGACGGTTCAGTTGATCAAGAATCTTCTCAACTTCTTTACTTGGCGCACTGTACACCGCCTTCTGCTTCTGTTGCTTGAAGCTGTTCAGTTCTTTCGGAATCTGAATTGGGTTTTCTTGTACAAAGCGATTAGCCACCGCACCTAACTGATTGTTAAAGCGGTAAGTCGTATCTAGGTGATGAATGGTCGAACTTTCAAAACGATCCTTAAAGCCCGTGGTCAAATCCACATCCGCACCTGCAAACTGGTAAATCGACTGCCAGTCATCGCCTACTGCAAAAATAGAGGCTTGATGCTCGGCTTTAGACTGATTACACAGTGCTTCAACCAAGGCAAGACGATCAGGTGAGATATCTTGGTATTCATCGATCATGATGAACTTCCAAGGTGAGATAAACTTGCCCTTCTCGACATACTGAGTCGCTCGGCTGATCATGATTGAGAAGTCGATATGATTCTGTTCTTTCAGCTCCTTTTGCCACGCGGTTACACATGGCCAACACAGTGACAGTTCGCTGTTGAGGCGCGTATAGTCTCGGTGATCAATCAGCTGTTGCTGTACTTCTTTTTTGGTTAAACCCGACGCATTCAACTGTTCTAGCTGCTTTTCAAGCCAACCGATCAATTTGAGGTTTGAAACGTGGCTACCAAGCTCATCGTCACCGGTTAAATAAGCGATTGGCCATTTAGACAAATGCTTTTGCCAACGTTTAAAGTTGGTCGGTGTCATCCAGTGCTTCTTCAACCAATCAATGCACCATGCTTGGCGTTGGTTGTCATCGAGCGCTAAAGGAGAAATAACCACACGTTCGGGTTCAACTTGATTCAGTATCTTTAAACCCAACTGGTGGAAAGTGCTGACTTGCACCTTCTCTGCTGATAAACCAATTTTGCTGTCGAGACGTTGCTTCATCTCTTCTGCCGCTTCACGACCAAAAGCGAGCAATAGCAACTCTTCAGCTTGAGCTTGATGGCTTTGCAGTAAATACGCGACGCGAGCCGTTAGAACACTGGTTTTACCCGAGCCTGCACCCGCTAAAATAAGGTTGTGATCATCATTCATCAACACCGCATATTGCTGCGATAAGTTCAGTGGTGACGACTCACATTGCGCAAACAACACTTCCCAGTTTTTTCGCTCGGTCTCTAGCCATTGCTGGTTTCTTTCAGCTTGCTTGATTTCCGTTTCAGATAACCATGGCTGCATTCTTGCGATGCGGTTTGGCATGCGTTGTGCGGCCTCTTCTAGCGTCATTGTCATACTCTCTAAGCCTGAGTTGACCATATCAACCCAAGTGTTGACCTTAGAATGCGGTAGAAAGGCTGGTAATTGCTCAAGACGTGTTAATTCAGCTTCCCACTGAGGTACGTGTTCAGCCAATTGTTCACATTGAGTGTCGTGCCACTTCTGATAAGCACTAACTGACGCGCGTGCAAATTGACGGCATTGATCCCAAGGTAAGCCTTGTACTAACCAACTGCGCTGTGTTCCATCTTGTTGATTAGCAAAAAATTGTAACGTTCCCCAGAACAATCCGCGCTTTATCGCGATCTTGCCACTCCAAATAGTAAATGGGATACGCTCTTCACTGCCTACTGAAGATAACAGCAAGCGTGGACCATCAAGTTCAACCTGATGATATTCATTTTGAATAAAAAACTGTGCAGTCTTGTTAGCGCTTAGCTGCATTGGAGTGTGCTCTTAATTGGGAATATTGAATTTATATCATGATGCAATGAGAATTAATAATATCTCATATCTTATCGACGCTTTCATGACCACCTACGGGCAATTATGGATAAGTATCAAATTCTTGTGCTTGATTTCTGTTAGGATTATGGTTTTTAGTGTGTCAAGTGAGCGACTGTGGACTTTTCAGCCAAATTACGCCTCTATTGGGCGAATAAAACCATAAATTACAGCGTATTAATTCTCATCACTCTGCTCGGCGTGGTGGTGCCTGCTTGGTATTATGGACAAAACACACTGATCACGCCTTTGATCTTAGGCGTTATTGCTGCGGCTCTTGCGGAAAGTGATGACAGCTTTACCGGGCGCTTGAAAGCACTCACGCTGACCTTTATCTGTTTCGCCGTTGCGGCTTTCTCTATTGAGCTTCTCTTCGATACGCCTTGGCTGTTCGCGATAGGGCTTTTTGTTTCAACCTTCTCTTTTATCATTCTCGGGGCAATTGGCCCTAAATACGCGAGTATCGCGTTTGGTTCTCTCTTGGTTGCCATCTATACCATGCTTGGTGCACACGAGAGCACCAACCTTTGGTTTCAACCGCTTCTACTGTTAACTGGCGCCGCTTGGTACTACTTCATGTCGATGATTTGGCAGATAGTGTGGCCAATGCAACCCGTGCAGCAAAACTTAGCCACGGTATTCGATCAAATCGGTAACTACATCGATTCAAAAGCGGAACTCTTCTACCCCGTTTCTGACTTGATTCCCCAGCCACACCGAATCATTGAAGCCAAACTCAACGCGAGTACCGTTAACGCACTCAACATGTGTAAAGCGACGCTGCTTAATCGCTCTAAGCGCGGACACATTGACGGCCCTAGTGACCGATTTCTTAACACCTACTTCATCGCACAAGATATTCATGAACGCGTCAGCTCTAGCCACTATCGCTATCAAGAGCTAGCAAAACACTTTGAGCGCTCTGACGTGTTGTTTAGATTTAAGTATCTACTGGAAGCGCAGGCCACTGCGTGTAAAGAAGTGGCGAGCTCGTTGAAAGTTGGCGCTGAATACCAGCATGGTGACAAGTCTGTATTGGCACTCGATGAGCTGATGTCTTCGCTCAATCATCTGCACCAACAGAATAATCCTAAATGGAAATCACTGCTGAACCAGTTGGATTACTTATTCAATAACCTAGCAACCGTTGAAAAACAGCTCTCGAATATCAGCAACCCAGATGCAGAGAAGATTGAAGAAGGTGTATTGGACGATACCAACCCTCATACTTTGACGGCAATGTGGCACAAGATCAAAGCTAACTTGCACACCGATTCTATGCTATTCCGCCACGCGATTCGCATGGCGATCACTTTGACGCTGGGCTACGGGATTATCCAGGGTTTTGATATCGAACGAGGTTATTGGATTCTACTGACAACGCTGTTTGTGTGTCAGCCAAACTACAGTGCAACCCGTCAAAAACTGACGGCGCGTGTCATTGGCACGGTCGCAGGCTTATTGATCGGAGTACCGTTACTGACTTTCTTCCCGTCGCAAGAGAGCCAATTAGTGTTCATTGTGATCAGTGGCGTGATGTTCTTTGCGTTTCGAATCAATAACTACGGGTTTGCGACCGGCTTTATCACACTGCTTGTGCTCTTCTGCTTTAACCAATTAGGTGAAGGCTACGCGGTAGTATTGCCAAGGTTAGCGGATACCTTTATTGGTTGTGCTCTCGCCGTGCTTGCTGTCATTTATGTGTTGCCTGATTGGCAATCGAAGCGACTGCACAAAGTGATGGCGGATGCGCTCGATTCCAACAAGAACTATCTCGCTCAGATCATCGGCCAATACCGTGTCGGTAAGAAAGATAGCCTAAACTATCGTATCGCTCGTCGTAGCGCTCATAATAATGACGCAAACCTGACTGCCGCCATCAGTAGCATGTTGGTTGAACCGGGTAAGTACCGTACCTCTGAAGATGAGAGCTTCCGATTCTTAACACTCAATCATGCTCTGCTTAGCTATATCTCGGCTCTGGGTGCTCACAGAACGCGTATTGATGATGAAGCGACACACAAACTGGTGCTAGATGCGCACAGAGTAATCCACCAGCATCTCGACGCTCTAAATGATCAGCTCTATTCTCATAAAGAGCATTGTGAAGTGAAAAACGCTTATGACCCGGAGCTGGATAAACGTTTGAGTGAATGGCGAGAAGAAGATGAGAATTCTGTCAAAATGGTTCTACAACAGCTCCATTTGATCTATCGCATGCTTCCAGAACTGCATACCTTAGCGACCAAGTTTGCAGTTAAGGTTAAGATCGACAAGTCGTTTGAAACAGAAGCTTCTTGAGCAACAAACAAAATACCGTAAAAACAAAAAGATAACGCCAGTTGCTTATCTTTTGATCATCACAAATATTTATACATTGCTTTACCCATACCCCTAATTGGGTAGAGAAATTACTTACCTACCCTTGTGCCACAAGGGTTGAAGGCGTTTTTACATTGTAGGAATTTTCTGACTTTGATTGACCAAGCCTTAACTTTTCCTAACATTTCTCGGACAAAAAACGACCACAGGAATTTATAGTTGTCTTAGTTTCAAGAAACTTCAAACATCATTTAAAATTCACTTAATCTTGTTTGATTTCCTGAATCAGTAGGCTATGCTCTAAAGAGCATATGAATTTGAACAAAGGTCACACTATGAATACACAGCAATTTGAAGCATTTAAGCAGCAAATACAGCTTCTTAGCCCACAACAATTAAAAGCACTTCAGGGTGAGATCGACGGCAACCTCGAAACAGAGAAGCCTTCTTTGCTTACTGATGAAGAGTTAAACGCGCTAAATGACCTGTTCAGTTAATAGACAGACATCACTATTTTAGCTTAAGTTCACATTTTTACCGTAAATTTCATCTGTTCATCATTGCGCTCAAAATATCGTCCGCCTAGACTCATTCCATACGTCAATAAGAGGTTCTGATATGTCGATATCTGGTATTCAATCTGGTTACGCCATTATTCAGCAATCCACCAACATGGGTGAAGAAGCCGCAATCGAGCTCAACCAAGCCTCCAAACACGCTCTAGAATCCGACGACACTTTCGAAGCTAGCGATCTCAGCTTTAATCAAATAGAGCCTGAACAAGCCATTTCCTTTAAAGACAAAGAACCTGAACCTGCTTCATCTTCAACCGATTCCTTGATTAAACTGACACAAAGCGCAAGTTATAACCGCGTTGGTGCAAGTGTGGTTGATCGTCAAAACGAAGTCATCGGTAGCCTTCTCGACATTCATATCTAAATTTCGCTCAAATACAGCCTATATTTCGCGAAACTTCGCTGCTTTTTGCTTCAACAACCACACAAACTGTAACTCATTATATCAGGCGCTTGTTTCTGGTTTATTACTCGGTAGAATCAGCGCAAACCAATTTGCTGCACAAACTTTACTTCATACTATTTATGCCAAAACTAAATCTGCATCGCCGTGACTATGTTTCTATTTTAGGAGGCGACATCTCCGCAGACGAATTAGAAAAAAAGCTTCAGCCTCATTTTGAAAAGCCAGTAAATAAGCTGACACCTAGCCCCTACCTGACAGAAAAGAATCTCACACGTCGCTGGACAGCGCTCGATAATGCAGATTCACAGCAAGAACTGCTCGACCCTCATACACAAAGTCAGTTCCAAGCTTATGAGAAAAACATTGAGCACTTTATTGGCACCGTTAAAGTCCCTGTGGGAATATCTGGCCCTTTAAGAGTCAATGGCCTATTTGCTACGGGCGATTACCTCGTACCACTCGCGACCACAGAAGCTGCGCTTGTCGCGTCTTATAACCGTGGTTCTAAGCTGATTACGGCTTGTGGTGGCGCAAGTGCTATGTTGCTCAATGAAGGCGTAACACGTACTCCTGGCTTTGCATTTCAAGGATTAGTTGAAGCCGGACAGTTTGTGGCTTGGGCTGTGACTCAGTATGACCAGTTCAAGATCTTGGCAGAATCAACAACATCACACGGCAAGCTGACCGACATTAATATCAACATCGAAGGTAACCATGTTTACTTGGTGTTCGAATTTCTAACCGGAGACGCTTCTGGTCAGAATATGGTGACCATCGCAACCAATGCCGTGTTTGAGTACATCATCGAAAATACGCCAGTTAAGCCTGACCATGCTTTCCTTGATGGCAACTTGTCAGGCGATAAGAAAGCCAATACCCAAACCTTGCGCAGCGTTCGTGGCAAAAAGGTAACTGCTGAGGTTAATATCCCTGCAGAGCTTGTCGCGAAGTACCTACACACGACACCAGAGAAGATGGTCCAGTTTGGCCAAATGACCACAGTCGGTGGCGCTTTGAGTGGTACTATCGGTATCAATGCCCATTATGCGAATGCGTTGGCGGCACTCTATATCGCTTGTGGCCAAGACGCGGCCTGTGTCGCTGAGTCAGCGATTGGTATGACGCGTATGGAACTCAACAAAGAAGGCGGTTTATACGCTAGCGTGACACTGCCTAACTTAATGGTTGGGACTGTCGGCGGTGGTACCGGCTTGCCAAGTCAAAAAGCCTGTTTAGATTTACTTGGGCTGCATGGTAACGGTAAATCACAAGCACTCGCTGAAGTTTGTGCTGTACTGTGTTTAGCGGGTGAACTATCGATTGTGGGCGCATTTTGCGCAGGCCACTTTTCAAGAGCGCACCATAAGCTAGCTCGTAAATAACCTTTATCCAATTTGGCTTGTTCGGTTTTGTCGTTCATGCAAAATCACAAGCCAACCTGAATGCGTGAGTCATAAATGGATTACTTACACTTATCTAGGGTGAGCCTTAAGCACCTCACTGCGCTGCATATTATGCTGAACACTCACAGCGTCACTCAGACCTCAGAGCAACTCTGTGTCAGCCCTTCGAGTGTAAGCAAAACCCTGTCTCAGTTGCGTGACATCCTGAATGATGAGCTTTTCTATCGAGATGGTACCAAGCTTATCCCGACTCCCTTTGCTCTGAAGATAGCGCCCACTGTTCACGCAATTCTTTCAAGCATGAATGGACTGCTTCATCAAAAGAGTTTTACCCCTCAAGAGTACCAAGGCAGTTTTTCACTTTCGATGCGTGAAAGTACTTTCGAAGTATTTGCCTCAAAGATCAGTAAAATTACCACTGAGCTCGCGCCAAGCGCGAAGCTCAACATCTATTCGAAACAACAGCTCGGCTTCGATGCTTTACTCAGTGGCAAGGTCAATTTGATCTTGTTGCCTCATGATATATCTCAGCCGCCGACCGATAACAAAGAGCTGGTTTGGGAAACAATTCTTCCAGATGAAATGGTTTGTTTGATGGGCGCACACCACCCTCTCGCTCAGCAAGAACTGACGGTAGAAGGCTACTTAGATTACAAGCACATTGGGATTTTAGATAACGAACTGTCTCAGCCTTACTTTGAACAAAACTTGGTTCAATGCCACCAACCAAGAGAGATGGCAATATCGGTCGCGGACTTCGGCGCTGCGGCTGTGTTGTGTCACCACACACCTTTCCTGTTCACTTGCTCTAAACAGTGGGCTGAGCATGCTAAACAAGCTCAGGGCTTAGTGAGCAAGCCCTTGCCTTTTGATTACGGTAAGGTGGCGTACAGCTTGGTGTGGAATAAACCCAACATGAATGATCAAGCGATCAAATGGTTGTGTGACCTGTTTTTAGAAGCTTAATATTTTTAGAGACTTAATATCTTTAGAAAGTTAACGTTCTTAGAAGCCTGATTGACCGCCTAAGAAATCTAAAGACTAGGTATAAACCTCAGGAGTTTGCATCGGTCTTTCAACTATGGTGTAGAGCTTATCGTGAAAGCTCTGCATCTGTTTTTCGGTGCATTTCGGCCAATCTAACGCGTCGTCAATGACACCATGATGCTGAAACGCATTGAGTCGAATTCGAACATCACTTGGTAGAGTCTTCAAGTAACGCCCCACTTGTTCAATTTCGTCCTCAAGATCGCTTTTATTTGGGATATGTAGCAACCTAACTTCGTGCAGTTTTCCTTTATCTGCTAAGTAGTTAATGGTTTCAAACACCCTATGGTTACCTCTACCCACTAACCATTGATGTGTTTCCGATTGCCATGATTTTAGGTCAATCATCGCGCCATCAAGATAAGGCAACACCTTGTCCCACCCTTGAAGTGACAGCGAACCATTACTATCAATAAAACACGTGAGATGCGCTAACTGTGGATCACGTTTAATCGCTTGAAACAGCTCTATGATAAACGGCAACTGCATGGTCGCTTCACCGCCAGAAACGGTAATGCCACTCAAGAAAAACTGATTATGCCTGACAAGCTCCAGAACCTCTGAGACCGTCATTGTGGTAATTTTCGGGCTCGACTTATGGTCGCAGATATCAATGCACTTATCGCAGTTGGTGCAAGCTGCTGGGTCCCACTTCACTTTGCCATCAACCATGCTTAAAGCACGGCTTGGACAGCCACTCACACAATCTCCGCAATGGTTACAGTGATTAATAGTGTGTGGGTTATGGCAGGTTATACAATCGAAATTGCACCCTTGCAGAAACAGCACTAGGCGATTTCCCGGTCCATCAACACAAGAAAAGGTCAGCACACGGCTGACCTTCGCTTGTTTTTCTGTCTTATTATTTTTAACCCTAGCCATTTGAGTTGTTAGATCAGAAATTTTCATAATTCACATTGTTCGTATTCGAAACGCACCATACACATAACGCACGCACGTTAAAGCTATTCGTATGTCGGCGACATCTCTAAACTCGCCACGCGTGGTTTACGCTCTAATATGCCCGTGTTCTTCGCAGCTTCGGCACCTAAAAAGGTGGTATTGGTGCGTGAGCCTTGCTCGTCATATTTGGCAATGTCAGATAGCTTAATCATGTAACCCGTGACACGAACCAAATCATTTGATGCAACGTTAGCCGTGAACTCTCGGTAACCCGCTTGAATCGCGCCTTTACACAGATTAAACATCGCTTCAGGGTTAGATTTCACTGTTTCGTCGATGGTCAGAATGTCACTGATGCCCGAGGTGTAGAACTTATGGTGACCCGCGGTTGCACGAACGTAAGAGACAGGATCCGGTTCGGTACCATAAGGAATACGGACACCCGGCGTCACATCTTCATCTAAGCTAATACCGCCTTGAGCATGCAGCAGAGCTTTACCTTCTAATCCATATTTCACTTCAGAGCGTTCAACGATCTCAGCCAGCTTTTCAGAGATACGATGACCAAGCTGATTCGCCAGTTCATCGTGACCATAACGCCCTGCTTGACCTTCTTTCTCCAACAAGATGTTGACTGCTTCCGCCATGCCGTAAATACCAAACATTGGCGCAAAGCGATCCTCTTCGATCAAACCTTCTTTGGTTAAGAAGCCTTCGAAGAAGTTAGACTCTTCATGCAAGAAGCGGCTTCGAGCGTTCATCAACTCAACCATGATGCCACTGTAGTTCGGCAATACTTGTTGTAAGAAATCAGCACTGTCCTCAGACTTCAACGCCACTTGCTTAAGGTTCATACGCACCAAGGTGTTTGAACCACCCGCTAACGGCAGAGAGTTGTAGCAGCTCACAATACCAAAACGCTTATCGCCGTAAGCCTCGGCATGCGCTGGATAGTTTGCAATATGTGGTTTACTGCATTCACAGATGTTGCTCGCCGCATGACGAAGTAGATCATCAGGTGTCAAGGCTGGGTCGTACATAAAGGTTAAGTTTGGCGCGATCTGCTTCAATTCAGCGTCTACACGTAAAATCGTACGGCAGATAATGTTGTCTGTCGGGCCGATATTCACATGCATAAAGGCGTCTGGCAGTGTGCGATCCAACATGATCCAGAACAGCTTAATCTTTTGGTATACCTGCTCTTCTGTTAAGTCGCCCACGAAAGGCATCAACACATCATCCAACTGACCTAGGTAAACCGGAATTGAAGTGACAGACGGAACATGGTGGTAAAGGATGGTAAGCATGTTCAATGCTTCATCGAAGTTGGTTGCCGCGCTAAGCTCTAAATACTCTGAGCCTTGATGTAAGTATTTAGAATAATCTGGAAGTACATAGCGCGGCTTAAATGGGGCGTGCCCTTCAAACATGTCACACAGCACACCTTGTTGTAAGGCTTGCTCTACTTCTTTGCTTACCGGCATATACGGTAAGCTGGCTTCAGCTTCTAAGGCAAGATAGCTCGACTTCTGTTTTGGTGACAGGTTGGCATCTGAAATGATATTGCTAAAGCGTTGTTGTTGCTCTGAAAGTGGTGAAGAAGTAGATGACGCAGATTGGTGGCTCATGATTAAACCCTTAGTGTTGTTATGGGCTTATTTTATATCTCACCGTTATATTTCCACTAATGAAATGTATGCAAGACTACATTTCCAAAATGGAAATAAATAATTTGTAAATTAGCGGTGTTGAGTTTTCTATGAGCGAGATGAGAAATAGAGAAATAGAGAAACCAGAGTTAGTAGTGAAGAAATGAGAAAGCGCTAATTCGTTCTGTTTAAAACGATAGCGCCAAAAAGAGAAAACCCACATAACTGACGTTAGAGTCGTTAATGTGGGTTTAGTAGTTTAAATGAGCATTCTGAATGCTAGCTCAAGGCATACACACGATTACAGATCTGGAAGCGCTTGTTTACGTCCAACACCCATTAATACCTTTAACTCTCCTTGTGGAGTGTCAATCGAGAACGGTGTAGAGACTTCAACTACTGCAAAGCCCGCTGCACTCAATACATTTTCTGAGCGCTGTTGGCTTACACCGTAGTCTTCACTGTCGCTTTCCAAGTACCAATCCCAGTGTACAAACGTACCGTCGTTTTCAAGCAGCGTGTAAATCAGACTGACTGTGTCTTGTAGGTTCGGGATAAAACCACACACCGAAGAGGCTACCACTAGGTCAAACTGGTTTCTGAATGCTGGATGCTGCGCTGCAAGTCCGCGCGATAAAATATCAACTACCGGTTCAACGTTAGGTAACTCTTTCTTATCTAACTCTTCAATCATCCCTTCAGAGATATCAAGTGCGATGATCTCTTTTGCTAAAGGAGATATTTTCTGGCTGAGTAGTCCTGTACCACAACCAAAATCAAGGACACGGGTTCCGTTTAAATCAACGAGCTGTGTTAACTGGTCAAATACGGATTGTGCGAATACTGCAGTTGCGGGATCTTTATCCCAATCAACGGCGTATTCGTCCCATTGTTTCGCCATCATGGCCTCCATCTTTACTTCTTGTAGGTTCGGAACTTCCCCAGAGTAAACCAAATTAGTCAATTCGTCATAGAGTTATCATGCAAAGATGGACTATTTCTAAGATAGTCAGCACAATATTCAGATAATATGCACCAACCCCCGCTCAATATGGAAATGAAATGAACCTTTCTCAAGTCCAAGCCTTTTGTTCCGTTGCTGATTTAGGATCAGTTTCTGAAGCTGCACGCCAGTTAGAATGCAACCGAACCAAACTCAGCATGTCGATTAAAGCCTTGGAAAAAGAGTTAGATGTCGAGCTGTTCGTCCGCAGCGGAAACCACGTTGAGCTTTCAGAAGCGGGTAAAGCGATTTACAAAGATTGCGAAGGCATGTTGGTGACAGCCGCGCGTATTAAACAAACCTGCTTGCATGTTTCGGGCGAATTCAACGCAGAAATTTGGATAGCACGAGATGACTCCCTACCCGATGAAATGTGGCAGGACTTATCTCACGCCTTAAATAACAAGTACCCTTCTACCTCATTCAACTTCGTTCTCGCATCGAGCGGTGACTTAGCTAACCTAGTTGAAACTCAGCAAGTCGACTTCGCATTTGGTGTCGATTACGAACGCGTCGATGACCCAAGAATTATCTACAACCCGCTTGGTAAGATTCGAATGATGTCTGTATGTAAGAAAGGACATGATTTGAGTGCGATGCGACGAGTGTCTGATGAAGTACTGAGAAATTCGATGCAAGCAACCATGGTTTATCTTAATGAAAAGGATAATCCTGAGCTTGAGCCCTTCTCGCGTCGTTACATTGGCTTCTCTAGCTTCGACTTTATGTTGGATACGATTCTACGTGAAGAAGCATGGGGCGTAATGCCTGAGCCATTGATTCGCCATTTACTGCGTAAACAAGAGCTTGCCGTGATCAAACACACCTACGGTTTAACACAAGAAGACTACTGTATGTTTACCGCGGCTGGCATGGCAGAGCACCCAGGAATGAATTGGTTGGCCGACCAGCTTAGTGATTATTTGTTTGATTTCTAGCTCGCGCTTATTGCTTATCGTCGATAACAAAGGGAAAAACCACAAACAGCACTACTCCTAAAAGACCATCACGTGATCCACTAAATAGCGTCCGTCTTCTTCAACCAATACCATTTCAGCGACAAACTCACCTTTGGCGATGGTGTAAGCTTGTTTCCACACAAAGGCGATGGAGTCTGAACGTCTAAATAAAGCAACTTGCTCACGCTCAGCAAAAAAGCCATTACTGTGCTGATAATGGTGACACACCTTTTCTAAATATTCTGGCGTAACAATGTCTTTCATCCTTTGAGTAAAATCTCGACAGTGCTGTTCATGATCAACCTTAGTTGAACCATCCATCAGATTATCCATGATCGGGTTAGCAATCGCCCACAACTCATTATCACTGATATCGTCAAACTTCATATTGATTCACTCCTTGTCCATCGCAGTCGCAGTCAAATCTAGAAGACCAATAAGACCTTAGCGACTAATGTGTTGTATTAATCATAAACGATCCTATTTCAGTTGCACACCATCACCAAAAAACACTCAACGTCAACTTTATTGACACCACACCCTAATCTTAAGTCACTGAATTTTATTGATTTATATGTTCGAATTAAATAAGACATATAAACATCATCAGATAAAGTTTGTAAAGTTAGCTCATTATTAGAACAATGAAGTTATCAAAAACATCTGGAAAATATTATGTGTGACAGGAAAAGCCAAAACGAAAATCGAGTACTATTGTTCTCAGCCCTTTTAGCATCGGGCTTCGCAATTGGCGGATTGGTGTTGGGTCTTCTCGTTGGCTCTCTGGTCATAGTATTTGACGGTGTCTATTCTCTTATCAGCTTACTGTTAACTTTATTGTCACTAGCTGCCTCGAAATACATCAATCGCCCTTCGGACACTGAGTTCCCGTTTGGTCGAGCTATCATCGAGCCGATTGTGATTGCCATCAAAGCCGTTGTGATTCTTCTTGTGGTTGGTTATTCACTTTACTCTGCGATTGGTGCCCTAATGACGGGTGGCCGTGAAGTTGATGCTTCTATTGCAACTCTGTTTGGTATTTTCAACGTGTTGGGTTGTGGTTACGCTTGGTGGTACATCGCGAATAAGAGCAAACGTATTTCTTCAGGTCTGATTCAGGCTGAATCTAAGCAGTGGCAGATGGATACACTACTGAGTGTAGCGGTAACAGCGGGTTTCGTAGCGGCTTGGTTAATTACTTTTTCTCCGCTTGCAGAATACGCAGTGTATGCCGACCCAATGATGATGTTGCTAATGTCTTTCTACTTCATCAAAGTGCCTTTCGACATGTTACGTGAAGCCATGCGCGAACTGCTTATGATGTCGGCAAACAAAGATATTTGTGATGCGGTAGATAAGAACGTTGTCGCGGTAGACAAAGAAGCGGAGCAAGATTTGGAGCTGATGGGTGTGACTAAGGTTGGTCCAGAATTACGAATCAATGTTGATATTCATACCAACGACCAACAAGCGATTGCGGTCGATGATATTGAACGTACGCGCCGCCAACTTAAGCGACGCTTATCGAAGATGCCTTATGAGCTTCAATTGAATCTCAATATCGCGAGTTAAGAGTCGAGAGTTAAGAACCAAGAGCTAACCAATCAACCTCTCGCTGACTAAGACTCTGATTGAACCTTTTTAGAAGCCGACGCCGTAACCGTCGGCTTTTTGTCTCTGGTTACCCACCAGCAAGCTAAAGAGCCAATCGTTACCATACAAACGCCCTGCCAAAACGTCATGCTCAATGACAAACCCAAAATAATAGAAGACAGTAAGGTCGCAAAAATAGGCGTGAAATACGACATGGTCGCCAAGAAGACCATATTGCCGCCAAGTATCGCTGTATTCCAAAGCGCGTAACCTGCGCCCATACACACGCCTGCCAACACTAAGTCAATCGCAGCACTGGTTGTCATCACCATGCCGGTTTCGTTACTCAATGCGTATTTGATCCACAAGGTGATTGCCGTTGCGATAAAGAACAACACAATCGCATTCTGCCCTTTCGCCACTTTCTGAGTGTAATTACAGTAGACCGCCCAAATAATCGCGCCGAAAAACGCCATTGAATAAGTTTTTGGGTTAGTAGCAACATTGGCAGCGATTTGTTCAACAGAAAGCCCCTGATCGCCGCTGATGCTCCAAGCGACGCCAAAGAAGGCCAAGAAGATACTTGGGTAAACCAACCAGTTAATTTTCTTGTCGCTCAGCAGCACCGCAAATAACACCGTCAGTGCTGGCCATAAGTAGTTGATGACAGCCATTTCCAAGGCTTGATGTCTATTGTTTGCCATTCCTAAAGCCAGAGCCAAGAAGATCTCATAACAAACGAACAAGGTGCCGCCAATCAGCAAATAAGACTTAGAAAAGCGTGACAGCTTTGGTAGACCCATAACACAGATCAACAACAGCGCACTCACCGTGTAAAGGCTGGCCGCACCACCGATTGGGCCCAGTTGTTCAGATACGCTTCGAGACAGCGCGATTAAGCAGCTCCAAAGTAGAATGGCAGCAATGCCGTAGCAGCTATGGCGATGAGATTTAAACACACCTCTTCCTTTTCTTTATTGTCATTGGGTAATCAAAGCGAGCTTAAAGCAAAGATAGACTTAAGCACCACTATCGATAACTTACAGTAGGTAAAAATAAGTAGCCGAGCACATAACTGCACTCGGCTATCAATCATTCACTCAAAAATCTAAAAGCAATTATGCCAATAACAGAGCTTGCAGGTCAGCTAAAGACTTAACTTGATAATGAGGGTTAATACCTGCTGGTGCTGCTTTCTCTTGGCTGTTCAACCAACACGTCTCAATACCAAAATCCAAGCCGCCTAAAATATCTGAATGCGGGTTATCTCCGACCATCAATACGCGTTGTTTTGCTGGTAAGCCAACAAGCTTGTGTGCATGTTCAAAGATTTCAGCGTCTGGTTTCGCGACACCGACTTCTTCAGAGATGATCACATGGTCAAAGTAATCTGTCATGCCTGTGCGTTCTAAACGTATAGATTGCAGCTCGGTAAACCCATTCGTGATGATACCCATGTTCACTTTGCCTTTTAAAGACTCCATCAACTCTTTTGCACCTGGGAGCAGAGAACAGATATCCGCCATTGCGGTCAAAAATGCACTGTTTAGTTCTGCTGTTGTTGTCTCTAACTTTGTTGCCCAGCTTTCAAAACGCGCGTGCTTCAGTTGAGCTGCCGTAATGCGGCCATCTTGATAATCTACCCAAAGTGGTAAATTAACCTCTTGGTAAACCGAATAATCCTGTTCACTAAAGTCCACACCAAAACGGGAGAACATCAGCTTCATTCCTTGAAAAGCATCAAAGTGGAACAAGGTTTCATCCGCATCAAAGAATATCCAATCGTACTTCATTTTCTGTCCTGTTATTCGCGTTGTTGAGCAGTGCTGTGTTTGTTTTTATCGTAGTTTTGCTTAATTTTTCTCTTCGCCTTGTAGGCTGGCAATCACTTTACTCGTAAATCTGTGAGCCTGTATATAAATCTAATAATTTATAGAAAACAAGCAGCAAGTCATGATGTATCGCAAATTTTGCCACATATTAAACCAATACCATACAAGAAATACATTTAAGTACCGGGAGGTATTATGAAGCACTTTTTACCATCGTCTGTCATGCTTACCCCTTTTCTTGTCAAATACTATGACGAGGAGTCAGAAGACACGCTTGATTCTGAAGAGTCACAAGAAGCTGAAATTGAATGCAGCGATGACTCAGATAAAACGTCGACACCAGCCTAACTAGAAGAGTTTTCAATGAAAAACCTTATTTTTCATTGTTATAGAGCTCCATACTGTCTCTAATTTAGTCGATTTATCG
Organism: Vibrio sp. 10N.222.52.B7; assembly: GCF_041474275.1. NCBI lineage: Bacteria > Pseudomonadati > Pseudomonadota > Gammaproteobacteria > Vibrionales > Vibrionaceae > Vibrio > Vibrio sp. 10N.222.52.B7. The sequence continues at coordinate 56,685 of NZ_JBFRTU010000023.1, forward strand.
CGATCTATTACTGACAATCAACACAGCCAAAAACCATGAAAACGATTGCTATATGAGCCCTATCACAACGACTAGCCACAAAGTGGTAGTTCGAATTCAAAGTTGTTCCAGATCAATGGTCGACCACTTGAATGCCGACAACATGTAGGAAATTAAAAATCATAATTAACGGAGTTTTCCAATGTCTACTGCATTTTACATCCCTACAATCAACTTCATGGGTACTGGCTGTCTGAAGGATGCTGCTGATAGTATTCAGTCTCAAGGCTTTAAAAAAGGTCTGATCGTAACTGATAAGATCTTGAATCAAATTGGTGTAGTTAAGCAGGTACAAGACCTTCTTAGCCAGCGAGGCGTAGACGCAGTTGTATTCGATGGCACTCAACCAAACCCAACCATCACGAACGTTAACGATGGTCTTGAATTGCTGACTGACAACGATTGTGATTTCGTTGTTTCTCTAGGTGGCGGTTCTCCACACGACTGTGCAAAAGGCATTGCTCTGGTTGCTTCTAACGGCGGCAAGATTGCAGACTACGAAGGCGTAGACCAATCTGAAAAGCCAATGATGCCTCTTATCGCTATCAACACTACGGCTGGTACAGCATCAGAAATGACACGCTTCTGCATCATCACTGATGAGGAACGTCACATTAAAATGGCGATCGTTGACAAGCACACAACACCGCTTATTTCAGTAAACGATCCTGAACTAATGCTTGCTAAGCCTGCATCACTGACTGCTGCAACAGGTATGGATGCGCTAACACACGCAATCGAAGCTTACGTTTCTATCGCAGCGACACCAATTACAGACGCTGTAGCGATTAAAGCCATTGAACTTGTACAAGCTCACCTAAGAACGGCAGTAGCGCACGGCGAAGACATTGAAGCACGTGAACAAATGGCTTACGCACAGTTCATGGCGGGTATGGCGTTCAACAACGCGTCACTAGGTTATGTTCATGCGATGGCGCATCAGCTAGGCGGCTTCTACGATCTTCCACACGGTGTGTGTAATGCTATCTTGCTACCACACGTTCAACGCTACAACGCGCAAGTTTGTCCTGAGCGTCTACGTGATGTTGCAAAAGCAATGGGCGTTAACGTTGAAGGTATGTCACCAGAGCAAGGTGCAGAAGCTGCGATCGAAGCAATTGTTCAACTAGCAAATGACGTGAACATCCCAACAGGTATCGCGCAACTTGGTGCGAGGCTAGAAGATATCCCTACTCTGTCTGACAACGCACTGAAAGACGCATGTGGTTTTACTAATCCTAAACAAGCGACCCACGAAGAAATCTCTGCGATTTTCGAAGCGGCAATGTAATCTGCCATTAAGTCACTTATAAACTTATCGACAAACGGGCTCACCTACTGAGCCCGTTTTCTTTACCTGCCATATGTTATTCAAGTCTCTGTTTTGAATAGCCACTGATTAAGATAAATCTCTTTAAAAGTCGCATTGTCATAACTGCTTAGTTATAGTCAAACTATTGATACATAGAATGACAAACAGGTTCCATTGAGTCGTTGGATAGTTAACTCCTCATTATTAGCATCGCTCGTTTCCCACTCTGCCTTCGCGGAGGAACAGGATGAGTGTCACAGCCAACCGTTAGAAGACACGCGCGTCGAAAAAGCTTACCACTACCTAAACAGCAAGTTTTGTCAGCCCGCAATATGGTTCGATAACTTCTTTGTGGATGACCGTATTACCGAGGACGCCAGAGCCGGAACCTCTGTACGTTGGTATAATGATTTCATCTATTCTGAGGGCGGTGACGTGGATTATTCCACCAAGCTCAACGCACGCCTGCATTTACCCTTTGTCAGCAAAAGGCTTAAGCTAATCTACGAGTCTGTTGGCGATGAAGAATTCTTAGACTTCTTCCCACAAGATTCTGAAGAGTTAGAGAATGCACTTGGCCTTCGTTATGACGCCTATGCCAAGGGTTACAGTAGTTTCAATATCAAAGCGACATTACGCCCAAGAATAGAGGCTCGCTATCGTTTTACCTACCCGCTCACCACAGATGCAGTATTCCGGCTAACCCAACGTGTGTATCAAGAGAAGAAAGAGACGGGAGAGATCACTGATATCGATTTTGACCTCTCTTTGAGTGACGATTTCTTAGCGCGTTGGTCTAACTTTGCTGGCTATAACGATGACCTCAAAGGCTGGGAGTATGGTACGGGCATTACCTTGTACCATTACCTTTCTCAAGACCAAGCTCTGCAATACAGCGCCACGATAACCGCGACCAGCGAACCGTATAACCACAACGAATATTCGCAAGTGTCGGTAACGTATAGAGAAAATGTATGGAAGGAATGGCTGTTTTACGAGGTCACCCCGCGCTACTAGTGGGAACGAGAGCCTTACGAGAAACACACGGAAGAAGCCAACATCACCCTTAGGCTTGAAGTCTTGTTCAACAATGTCTAGTGAGTGTTTGTGAGATTGGGGCATCGTTAGATAGAAAACGAGGCACAAAAAAGCACATCATGTGATGTGCTTTTTCAGTTCTATATAAGGCTTAAACTGTAGTCTTAACCCTTGTAGTTTCTTACTCGTGCCGCTTCTGCTTCACGCTTGTCGACAACGGTTTTACCGATTGGCGCCAATGAGATAACCGCGAGCTTAAGGTGCTGAATCGCAAACGGAATACCTATAATAGTAATGAAACACGCTACTGCTGACATGATGTGACCAATCGCCAACCAGATCCCCGCAAATAAGAACCAAATAACGTTACCAATCACACCTAGCGGGCTCGTGCCGATGTCCATTTCATTGGTTAGCTCATCACGCGAAATCGCTTCCTGACCAAATGGGAAGAATGAGAAGTTACCCATAACAAAACATGCTCTACCCCATGGAATACCAACGATGGTTAGGAATGCGAGCAGTCCGAAGAACCACCAAGCTAGTCCCATAAATACGCCACCGAACAGAAACCAAATGATGTTTCCTATTGTTTTCATTCTGTATTCTCCAAATCTTTGAATGCTATTTATTTAATATGCCGAGTAAGGCAATGATTGTTGTAATAGGTTCATTATTGTTGAACCTTTATGAACCGTTTATGAATCACTTACATTTTATGTGATTGATATACACCACGGTTCTCTAAATCTACATAGGGCTAAACCCATTTATTTGATACCATACACTTAGATTTTTAGTACCAAAAAGCTAAACAGACTCAACAACAAATTTAAGGCCGAATTTATGAATAACACTGAGCAACCTAAAAAGAAAATGAAAAACTGGGTGCCAATCGTCTTCTTCGGACTTCTCAGCACTGTTCCAGTGTTCATGTTCTTAGTTGATGTGTACATCAACCAGTATATGTAACAGAGCCGGACATCCTAGCTATATAAATGGATATAAGAACCCTTTCCTGTATCCATTTCAGTTCCAATTAGATCAGTTCTTCTTAAGCCAGCTCTTCGTTAATCAAATCAGCTCTTCGCTAATAAAATCTAGAATGTCTATCAGCTCATGATCAGGCAAATTTAGTAGGTTATCCCCTACATACCATTCAATCTTACATTGGTTTGGCAACTCACTGATCGCTGGGTTTCCTATCCAAATCTTGTGTTTCTTCGCTATGTTATCTCTCACAATAATGCCGTCTTCATAGCTCACAGGTAAATATAGGTGAAGCATGTTGACCTGCGGTTGCTGCGGATTAACAGTGAACTGAGGATAGTCTAATAAGATTTGGTAGATCTGTTTTGTTCGCTCAAACAGTGATGGCATCAACTCTAATCGCTCATCAAACTGCATTGCTGCTGAAACCACATAAGGCGTTCGGTGATAAACATTGCCACCTTGGCGCTTCATCCACGCAGATGCTTTCGCTACAAAGGCTTTATCGCCCAACAATAACGAACCACCAAGGCCATTGAGACCTTTGTACAGCGAAACATAAGCACTATCGAAGCCCTGAGCAATCTCGCTGTATGACTTTTGGTAATAGGCGCCGCATTCCCACAAACGCGCACCATCCATATGAAGGTGAATTGATTGTTCTTTGCAGTACTGCTTGATCGCTTCAAGCTCATCCCATTCTGGTAATTGGCCGCCGATTTCACGCATGGGTAATTCATATAGAGCGGCTGCAATCTCATCAGGCCACGCCTTTAAGTCATCAACATTCCAAGTGCGAAATACGTTGCCAACGGGAAGTACGTTGAATCGGTTTTGGAGCTGATACCCTTGGCGTTCATGACGCATAATATGACTCGATTCATGCATCGCCACTACTGGGTTTCTTTTCTCTTGGCACGCAATTTCTAATGCTGTTGGTTGATTCATGGTGCCAGTAATCACAAATACAGCCGCTTCATAACCTAGCAGTTCCGCGACTTTGTTTTCGAAGCTCTCGATAAACTCACCATCGCCGTAGCTATCATGGCTCACATTGTGTGTCTCACACCATTCAGCCATCTGAGCGAATGTTTGTGCTGGAGTCGGTTCTAGGTGACCGGAAAGCAACAAATCACATTGTTGACGCAAGTCCATGCTCATAGTTTTTCCTTTATTCATTATCGTTCTATGTAGGGTTATTGGATTATTTACGTTACCCACCAACGGTGACATAAAATGCCCATATTCGCTTTTACTATTCGTGAATAATTAGTTTTACTCAGTCATCGGCGGCTTGTGCCAGAAATACTCAAATTGACGGATGTTTTATATAATTAAGTACCTAAAAACACACGCATCTAGATAGATAAGTATGGGCTAATTCGTTGTTGTTCAACCATTCTTCTATTATTGTATATCTATAATTCCAATAAATATTATTCGTTAATGGACAAAGAGGGCTATATGTCGAAAAATCGAGTCTTGGTGCTATTCGCTCACCCTTCTCAACATCGTTCTGAAGCAAACAAACCCTTATTTGAACAAGCCAAACGCGTTGACGGTGTTACCTGTGTCGATCTCTATGCCGAGTATCCGACATTTAAAATCAACATCGACCGTGAACAGAAACGCCTGTTAGACCATGACATCATCATTTTTCAGTTCCCTTTGTATTGGTACTCAACACCGGCAATTCTTAAAGAGTGGCAAGACCTTGTTCTTGAATACGGCTTCGCCTACGGCGCCGAAGGCAATGAACTACAGGGTAAGAAATTGTTATGTAGCATTACTGCAGGAGGTAAAAAAGATGCCTACCAAAGTGATGGTTACAACCATTTCACGATTCGAGAACTGCTTCACCCAATCGAACAAACCGCTTCTCTGTGCGGGATGAACTATCTCGCGCCCTTTGCGTTATTTGGCTCGCGTACCGCTTTGGAAGAAAACCGCATTCAAGAGCATGTCGATAGCTATAAAGTGCTGTTAGAGGCGTTAGTTGCTGGCAAGATCAATATCAAGAAAGCCAGCAAAGCAGAAAAACTCAACCACTACGTTGATGAACTGATGAGCAGAGGTTAAATCATGACAGGATATTTTCTACAAGCATTTATCTATTTGCTTGCCGCAGTCATCGCGGTCCCTATCGCCAAAAGGCTTGGTCTTGGTTCTGTATTGGGTTACCTCATTGCTGGTGTTGTGATTGGCCCAATCATTGGTCTGGTAGGTGAAGAGACCAAAACGATCCAACACTTTGCCGAGTTCGGTGTGGTTATGATGCTGTTCTTAGTCGGCCTTGAGCTTGAACCTAAGATGCTTTGGGCAATGAGGAACCGACTTATGGGGCTGGGTGGCCTGCAAGTTGGTGGTACTACCGCGATTGTAATGGGTATTGCTCTGTTCTTTGGGCAGCCTTGGACGATCGCACTGACTATCGGTTTGATCTTCGCACTGTCATCTACCGCGATTGTACTCCAAACCTTTAGCGAAAAAGGGCTATCCAAAACAGAAGGCGGAAAGAACGCTTTCTCAGTCCTACTGTTCCAAGATATTGCCGTCATTCCTATGTTGGCATTTATCCCTCTATTAGCCTTGCCAGAATTAATTGAAGCTGCACAAAGCGCAGTTGCTTCGGCTTCTGATCACCATGAAGAGTTAAGCCTCGTCGCTGGCCTACCCGGTTGGGCTTATGGCCTTGTGATCACAGCATCTATTGCGATTGTTGTGGTCGGCGGACACTTCTTGAGTCGTCCATTGTTCCGCTTCGTGGCAAGCTCAGGCCTGCGTGAAATCTTTACTGCAACCGCACTGATGTTGGTGATTGGCATTGCTGCACTGATGAGCCTAGTCGGCCTATCTCCGGCTTTGGGTACCTTCCTTGCGGGTGTGGTTTTAGCGAACAGTGAATTCCGCCACGAACTTGAGTCCAATATCGACCCGTTTAAAGGGCTGCTACTTGGCTTGTTCTTCATCACCGTAGGTGCAGGCATTAACTTTGATGTTCTATTCAACGACTTTGGTTTGATCATTGGCCTCACCCTTGGCGTTATGCTTCTTAAAGCCTTGGTGCTATTTACGTTGGCATTGATATTCAAAATCAAAAACAGTGACCGTTGGCTGTTTACACTGAGCTTGGCGCAAGCCGGTGAGTTTGGTTTTGTACTACTAAGCTTCTCAGCTCAAAACCACGTATTACCTGCTGACATCGTCCAAACATTGTCGCTGGTTGTGGCACTTTCAATGTTCCTAACACCAGGGCTGTTCATTCTATTTGATAAAGTGATTCTTCCTCGTTACGAACAAAAATCTAACGACCGCGAAGAAGATACCATCGAAGAGAAAGGCACCGTAATCATTGCGGGCATTGGCCGATTCGGTCAGATTGTTAACCGCTTATTGGTATCGAATGATGTCAATACTGTGGTTTTGGATCATCAAGCTAATCAAGTCGACTTGCTACGTTCAATCAACATCAAATCTTACTTTGGTGATGCGACTCGTCATGATTTATTACATACCGCTGGTATCGAAGAAGCCGCAATGTTGGTTGTGGCTATCGACAACCAAGACTCAAGTGTTGAATTGGTCAAATACGTTAAACACAACTACCCTAAAGTGAAAATCTTAGCGCGTGCATTCGACCGTGGTCATAGTTATCGCCTAAGAGAAGCAGGTGCAGACTTCGTGGAATCAGAGACCTACCATTCTGCTCTTGAAATGGGTGCAGAAGCCTTGCGTTCTTTGGGTCATCACCCATTCTTCGTTGAACAACAGAAATCGACGTATCAACGTGTTGAAAGCCGTAAGTCTGAAAAGCTCTACCAAGCTTGGTCTGAAGCGGAAGAGAACCCGCGCTACGACAACAACTACCGACAAATCTTCATTCACCTTGAAGAAGCAATGAAAGAAGATATGAAAAAAGACCGTTCAGACAAGCACTCTCGATCTGAACGTGGTTGGACACCGCCACCGAAAGGCTATGCAGATGGCTTTGAGGAAGAAGAGTCCTAAGCAGAACTCTAAATAACGGCGCTAGATAACCATACTAGGCAACCATCAAAAGCGGCTATTTAGGCCGCTTTTTCTTTCATTGAACCCCTACAAAACGTCAAATGAGCATGAGTAGCGGGTGCTAGAACTCGTAATCCGAAAGATTTATGTGATCTAGCTAAAATTTTAATTTCTGACCACATGGCAAAAGTGAATTCACTTTTTACATTATTGAAACATTCCAACCTCGCATAAACCACACCATAAACATGACTATATATGCACTCATTTAAGTCGTTCAATCATCGCCCCAATTCATAGCGACCACCCTCTAAGGCTTGAGTTACATTGCATATATCTAAATACGCTGCACAAGCCCTAACCCAACCATTCACCACGCAAATAAGTATTGCGCCGCATTCACAAATTCAACCCGTTAAAATTAACATAAACATTTCAAAACATGTCTATCGTTACAATTTGTAACAAATAGCGGTTATCGGTATAGTCCTGCAATTCAAAAAGTGAGACCTCTGCGCTCACCTTAAAGGAGATATAATAATGATTACTAATGATGCTGTAATAATGGGCATGTTAGCTGTTATTCTTGGCGGTGTTTTTATCACGGAAAGTAGCCAAAATAGCGCACTGAAAAAATTCTACTCGTTCGTTCCGGGTCTATTGCTCTGTTACTTTGTTCCTTCTCTATTGAACAGCCTAGGCATCATCGACGCATCAAACTCAAAGCTGTACTTTGTTGCAAGTCGTTACCTATTACCAAGCGCACTCGTTCTACTGATCATCTCAGCTGATCTACGCAAAATCTTCGGCCTTGGCTCAAAAGCCGTCATCATGTTCCTAACGGGTACGGTTGGCATCATCATTGGTGGCCCTTTAGCGATTCTGATTATTGACCAAATCAACCCTGACCTTGTATCTGGTGACGTATGGCGTGGCCTAACAACAGTAGCTGGCTCTTGGATTGGCGGCGGTGCAAACCAAGCAGCAATGAAAGAAGTGTTCGAGGTTGATGACCAACTCTTCTCTGCAATGATTACGGTTGATGTTATCTGTGCGAACATTTGGATGGCCGTGTTACTTATCATGGCAGGTCGTCAGAAGAAGATTGATGCATGGTTAAAAGCGGATACTTCATCTATTGAAGAGCTAAAAGAGACCGTTTCTAAATACCAAGAAGAGAACGCTCGCCCAACAACCACAACCGATCTCATGAAGATCACGGGGATTGCGTTCGGTCTTACCGGCCTAGCTCACTTTTTCAGTGACATGATTGCACCGTGGATCTCAACCAACGCTCCAGAACTTGCGAAATACAGCCTAACATCGGGTTTCTTCTGGTTGATCGTAATGGTGACAACGTTCGCGCTGATCGCTTCATGCTTCAAATCAACACGCAGCCTTGAGCACAGTGGCGCATCAAAAGTAGGTTCAGCGTTCATCTACATCCTAGTTGCAACGATTGGTATGCAAATGGATGTGACGGCTATCTTAGACAACCCAGGCTACTTCTTCATTGGTATCACATGGCTAACTATCCATGCCATTCTAATGATTGTGATGGCGAAGCTTATCCGTGCACCATTGTTCTTCATGGCTGTCGGTAGCCAAGCTAACGTTGGCGGCGCTGCATCGGCACCTATCGTCGCGGCTGCATTCCACCCAGCATTGGCACCAGTAGGTATCCTAATGGCGGTATTGGGTTACGCTCTCGGTACATACGGCGCTTACATCTGTGGTCTCATCATGCAAGTTGCTGCTGGTTAATAGAATCGCTTAATCCAATAACACCAAAGGCTGAACGATGATCGTTCAGCCTTTTTCGTTTCTAAAACTGTATTTCAAATAACGGCTTAATCGAACAAAGATGTCAGTTTATTTTCCACCACAGGGCTGATATTAAAGCTCAACATAAAATCTGGACGCGCTTTTTCGTCTTTCTCAAGGTAATAGTTCGCTTCAATGCCAAACTTCCAAGGGCGTCCATTCAGAACCGTTGTTTTACTAACACTGATGTTTAACGGAATTTCCGCCTGATCCTTATTCCAGTCGCACGAGAATGTTGGTGCAGAGCCCACCGTCCAACCTCCTCCTAATATCTCTACCCAAAACACTTGTGTCGATGTCTTGTTGATTCGAGTATCAGAATGGTCGGCTCCGTCTCCAGAAACACCGTACAAGTGATTTGGGAACATACCGACAACTCGTTCACTACTCACCTTCCCGACCATAAACTCTGGCCCAACAGCAAATTGATCCGCCGTTAAGTCACTACTGCCCGTTGGCAACGAAGCAAAGAGACCGAACGCGACAATAGTACCGCCCTCCTTTTTAGGCGCATAAGCTAAATCAAATGAGATGTTTGTAAACCTGACTGATCCATACGCTGCGAGCTTGCTGGTGTGTCCACATGGAAATCGTTCTGTACATAAGAGATAGCCGGGCGGAAGATCACTTTGTCACCATTATCCATGGGGAGCGGCAATGTCGGCTGTAATACGGTCGCGAAAGCATCTCCTCCACCATCGTAACCACCTGAATACTGAAGCTTTAGATTGAGACTAGCGTAAGCTGTATTTGGGTTTGCAAGTTCCTTTGCTGCCTGTTCTGCCGCTTGATCGCTTTCAGATTTCGAAATGTCGACCTTAGCGCTAGCAAAATTCGGCGTTAATAATAGTCCAGTTATTATCAGTGCAATTGGTTTACAAGCCATGAGCCCTCTCTTCAATAGTAAAACAATAAGATGTAACTGCTTATTGAGTATTTTAGAGATTACTGGGCAGTAAAATGGCCATTAAGTGACAGAGGGATAAGTTAACCCTAGGTAGAATTTAGATACAAAAATGCCCCAAATCGCTTTGAGGCATTTTCAATTAATCAGGAAGCTCGGGAGTGTTTACTCCTTTTGCTTATTCCCAATCAAGGATTACTTTACCAGACATACCAGAGCGCATCATGTCGAAGCCTTTTTGGAAGTCATCAACCTTGAAGTGGTGAGTAATGATTGGTGTTAGATCTAGGCCAGATTGAATCAATGAAGCCATCTTGTACCAAGTTTCGAACATCTCACGACCGTAGATACCTTTGATAACCAAGCCTTTAAAGATTACTTGGTTCCAGTCTACCGCCATGTCTGATGGTGGAATACCTAGTAGAGAGATCTTACCGCCGTGGTTCATGTTAGTTAGCATGCTGTTGAACGCAGATGGGTTACCAGACATTTCTAGGCCTACATCGAAGCCTTCTGTCATGCCAAGATCAGACATTACGTCTTCAAGCTTCTCTTCCATCACGTTTACTGCGCGAGTCACACCCATTTTCTTAGCAAGATCTAGGCGGTATTCGTTTACGTCAGTGATTACAACGTGACGAGCACCAACGTGCTTAGCAACAGCTGCAGCCATGATACCGATTGGACCAGCACCAGTAATTAGCACGTCTTCGCCAACTAGGTCGAAAGAAAGTGCTGTGTGTACTGCGTTACCAAACGGGTCAAAGATTGAAGCTAGATCGTCAGAGATTTCTGCAGGGATCTTAAATGCGTTGAACGCAGGGATCACAAGGAACTCAGAGAACGCACCAGTGCGGTTAACACCAACACCTGTTGTGTTACGACAAAGGTGAGTACGGCCGCCACGACAGTTACGACAGTGACCACATGTGATGTGACCTTCGCCAGATACACGGTCGCCGATTTCAAAACCACGAACTTCTTGGCCGATGCCAACAACTTCACCCACGTATTCGTGACCTACTACCATAGGTACTGGGATTGTGTTTTGTGACCACTCATCCCAGTTGTAGATGTGTACGTCTGTACCACAAATTGCGGTTTTCTTAATACGGATAAGAAGATCATTATGACCCATTTCAGGTTTTTCAACCTCGGTCATCCAGATGCCTTCTTCAGGCTTAAGCTTAGAAAGTGCTTTAATTTTCATAATTTTATCCAGTTCATCTCGCCTAACTGTAAGGCGAGAATCAAAAATCTATATGTTCTATTGGGTGTTGTTCTATCTAATCAAAGGATGCAAAGGCACCCCTTTAAAATTAGATGATTGCCATGTCTTTACCAACTTGGATGAACGCATCAATTGCACGGTCTAGTTGCTCACGAGAGTGTGCAGCAGACATTTGCGTACGGATACGAGCTTGACCTTTTGGCACTACAGGGAATGAGAAACCTACTACGTAGATGCCTTTCTCTAGTGCGCGCTCTGCGAATTCAGCCGCTACTTTTGCATCACCCAGCATGATTGGGATGATTGCGTGGTCAGCACCGCCCATAGTGAAACCAGCTGCTTCCATGCGAGTACGGAAGTGAGCAGAGTTTTCCCATAGTTGAGTGCGTAGGTCGCCTGATTCCGCAAGAAGATCTAGAACACGGATAGACGCAGATACGATTGCTGGTGCAACAGAGTTAGAGAATAGGTATGGACGAGAACGCTGACGTAGCCAGTCGATCACTTCTTTCTTACCAGAAGTGTAACCGCCTGAAGCGCCACCCATTGCTTTACCAAGCGTACCTGTGATGATGTCGATACGGTCAACAACGTTGTGGAACTCGTGAGTACCCGCGCCGTTTTCACCCATGAAGCCTACTGCGTGAGAGTCATCAACCATAACTAGTGCGCCGTACTTGTCAGCAAGGTCACAGATAGCAGGAAGGTTAGCCACTACGCCGTCCATAGAGAACACGCCGTCAGTTACGATTAGTGTGTGACGAGCGCCCGCTTCTTTAGCTGCGATAAGTTGTTGCTCTAGCTCTTCCATGTTGTTATTCGAGTAACGGAAGCGCATTGCTTTACACAGACGAACACCATCAATGATAGATGCGTGGTTTAGAGCATCAGAAATGATTGCGTCTTCTTTGCCTAGAATCGTTTCGAATAGGCCAGCGTTTGCATCAAAGCAAGATGTGTAAAGGATAGTGTCTTCTTTACCAAGGAACGTAGATAGCTTTTGCTCTAGTTCTTTGTGAGAGTCTTGAGTACCACAGATGAAACGTACTGAAGCCATACCAAAGCCGTGCTGATCCATACCATCTTTAGCTGCTTCGATAAGAGCTGGGTGGTTAGCAAGACCTAAGTAGTTGTTTGCACAGAAGTTTAGTACTTCTTCACCAGTCGAGATAGAAACCGCTGCTTTTTGTGCAGAAGTAATAATGCGCTCAGACTTGTAAAGACCTTCTTCTTTAACTTCTTCGATTTGAGTTTGAATCTGTTGGTAAAATGCAGAAGACATTGTCTCATTCCTTCCTAGTTATAATTTAGCAGCATCGCGCGCCGCTTTATGTAGGGATGTAAACGATCTCAACACGATCATTTACACTGTAAAACTTATGCCTATATTCTAGTTGAACATCCCCGTTCCGATTATCCCTTTAGTTGGAAAAACATTAATGAATCACAGGCACTAATAATAGTTCATCCCAGTGACATAGGGCACATTAACGCCCTTCACCTGCTTTTTTAAACGCCAAATTAGCTATAATTTCCGTCTAATTTCGCTTTCATATCAAATCTCAATTTTTCATCTCAGAATGCGCAGCAGCAACGCCGCTATACAGATGAGCTTCAAACACAACAACCTATCAGAGCAATCACGTCAATCAATTAATGAAATTGATTCACAAATCAAAGTAAATCGCTCACAATGACCATTAAGTTCATCGTTGAAACTAGCTTAACTGGATACTTATGATTAACCCAAAACTCATCGCCCTGCTTCCGGACCTCGCCTCGTTCATTTTGGTGGTTAACGAAGGTAGTTTTACGGCTGCAGCAAAACAGTTAGGCGTGACACCATCAGCCTTGAGTAAGCTCATCACCCGCTTGGAAAAAGCGCTATCGGTGAAACTGTTTGAGCGTACCACTCGTACCCTTATCATTACGCAAGCGGGTCAATTGGTTTATGATCAGAGTGTGGTGATGATCAACGCAGCGCAACAAGCCGTTGAACTGTCTACCTCCGACCATAACGAACCTGCAGGCTCGATAACGGTAGCGGCGCCTGAAGCCTTCTTGAATTCGGTATTGCAGCCTTTCGTTGTTCCATTCTTAAATCAGTATCCAGAAATCCAACTTAAATTGAGAGCGGCTGACGGCGACATCGATATTTTACGTCAAGGCATCGACATTGCTTTCCGCCTGACTGATAAGCCCGACGAAAGCTTAGTATTGAAAGAGTTAGGAAAAACAAACCTCGTGTTGTGTGCAAGCCCTGACTATTTAGATGCCAAGGGGATTCCTCACCACCCTACCGAGCTGTCTGAACACGACTGTTTGTATCTTGCAGAGACAGACAAAGATCACATTTGGGATTTTCTTAAAGATGATGAATTTCACACGGTACCCGTCAGTGGGCGTTACGCAGTTAACCATTCGCAGATGCGACTAAAAGGTGTGAAAGAAGGTCTAGGTGTAGGTATTTTCCATGACTTCGTGATTCAAGATGCGTTGGCTGAAGGCTCCGTGGTACAAGTGTTGGAAGATTGGACCATCAAGAGTAACTACCATGGTGCGATTGCGATGCAATTTGCTCAAACCAAGTATATGCCCGCACGACTGCGTGTATTCATTGATTACGCCATGAAGCACTTAGGTGACAAGTTGGCAGGAGAAATAAACTGATGCTGAAAGGAATACACCACGCGGCCATAATCTGTTCAAACTACGACGCGTCGAAACACTTTTACACCGAGATTTTGAAACTTGAGATAATTGCCGAAAACTATCGTGAGGCTCGCCAGTCGTACAAACTTGATTTAGCGCTACCTAATGGTGCTCAAATAGAACTATTCAGCTTCCCTAACGCGCCAGAAAGGCCTAGCTTTCCTGAAGCTCAAGGGCTAAGACACTTAGCTTTTTGTGTTGATGACGTTCAACAAATCAAAAGCTATTTGGAAGAACAAAGAATCGAAGTCGAACAGATCCGAATTGATGAATTTACAGGTAAAGCATTTACTTTTTTTGCCGATCCTGACGGGCTTCCGTTAGAGCTTTATGAAATCTAGAGCTTTATCAAATATAGAGCTGTACAAGTCTAACGTCTTCTTAATAAACAGAGCATGTCATCTGAATAATGAAACTGACCTCCTCAAAAAGGAGGTCAGTTTGTATATCAATTAACTCAATGCCGTCTTGAATTTCTCAACGCGTGAAAATAGTAACCAATCCAGCAGCATTGCTGTCACGATCGTCGCTCCCGCCAGTGGAAACAGTACTGAAATAACTATCACGATCACTAAACCTGTCTTCCAAAGCCCTGCATCGCCAAACTTCGGTGGCGTGCCAAGCTTTCTTTGACCTGAAGGTCTACGTATCCACCACATCACACCGCCAGTCACGGACACAACAATGAACGCCAAACAAAACAAAGCATTTAGAAGCTTGTTAATGATGCTGATGTCACCTTGATGCAATGAAATACCTACCGCTAACGTTTTGGCAATGAAGTTATAATCTTGCCATGTCACCTCACCCAGAATACGACCTGAGTATTGGTCGAGGTGCGTAGTACGGTCCTGCGTTGGATCAATGATGTCACCGCCCATAGTGTTGGCTGTGACCGTGTAAACACCTGTTTCTGAACGCGGGAAATTCACCTTGTATTGAGTGAAACCAAGTGAGTGCGCTTTTTGGATAACATCATCAATCCCGAAACTGCTTGCTGACAACACATGTTGAGAGTGATCTTCACCCATCTTAGAGTGATCATGAGGTTCCGTCGCCTCTTCCACATGATGAACGTGTTCTGCTGGCTTATCTTGAGACAAAGGCAATAGTGTTTGCTCCAAGTTCCAAGGTAGCTCTTCTTCTGAGCCATGGTTGAGGGAAGCGTGCGTCTTATCAGACAACGGAATATCGTCCCACATTTGAGCAGGGAAAGTGCTCCATGCTTGAACAAGCTTACCGCCCCAAAAACCTGTCCATGCCAATCCAGACAGAATAAACAACAACAGAACGAGCGATAACACACCTCCAATGTTCGCATGCAGATCACGCATTAAAATACGCGTTCCTGAACCAAATCGAAGCTTAAGAAAACCAGCGCGGCTTGCGTTGTCTCTCGGTAACCATAAATAGATACCACTGATGAGCAACAGAATAGACAAGCTTATTGCGACTTCAATTAGGTAATCACCCCAATCACCAATCAACAAAGTGCCGTGAATGTCATTGGCGAGTTGGTATAGGCTGTCGCTGCGCGGAATCTCTCCAACCACTTCACCTGTATATTGATTCACAGTCGCGAAAACAGACGTTCCGTCTTCAAGTGATACCGAAAAGCGGTTAGCCAGATCAGGTGCTTTGCTCGGAACAAACTGCGTCACCGAACCTTGTGGGTATTGAAGTTGTACTGCAGCTAACTGTTGTGACACTTTAATCGGCTCGCCCGATGCAACAATCTCTAGGGCTTCGTGGTGGAAAGTCAATTCGATTTCATCATCAAACAGCATCACCAAACCTGTAATGCTCAGCATTAACATAAACGGGATAACAAATAGCCCAGCATAGAAGTGCCAGCGCCATGTGAGGAAATAGAGGGTTTTATTGCGGTCTTTGCTTTTTATATTGGTTTCCGAACCGGTTGTTGCACTGCTTTTAGACTGCGAAGTTGCTTGTGCTTTCGCAGGGGTTTGAGATTCATTTCTCAACATTATAATTTCCTTTGACACACGCAAACATACCTTCTGAAAAATCAGAAAGTATTCTGAGCATGTTTAACTTTACTTAATACTTTATTTTTTAATTATTTTAATGGGTTAGGTTTAAGCAATAACAAAGGGAGGGCCGCGCGGGGCTTGCCTCGTGTAGCGTTCGCTTAGAGCCAAAAAAGCGTAGCTGTCGGAGACAATAGAACTCAGTCGAGTTGTCAGCAGTGTAGTGGGAAGTTCATCTTGGTGAAACGTGGAAAAATGGCTAAACGGACACGGCTTTCCTTTATGAGTATTAGGTTCGCCTTCTTCGATTTGAACCAATTCAAAGCCATTGACCGTACATAACGACGCCCATACTCCCGCACTATTACCATGAGCATTGATAACAGGCATTAATGTCACTAGCGCCCAGCTTAATGCTGTTGCAAGTAACATGAAGAAGTTGAACGAGGTTCGGCGCATTATTCCAAGTCTTTATAAATTTCCCTTATTATGAGGGACTTGGAATATAGGTAAACGTAAAGATTAACAGCAAGTTAAAAAATTGAAGCTAACGCACACTCTTTTTCGTTAAATACTGGTTACAACACTAAAACTAAGAAAGTAATACTCATCTCTTTGCAGCAGGCTTTCGATAAAAGAGACAATAAAAACGCCGCCTTACACCTTCCTCGAAAGAGGGTAATGTAAGGCGGCGTTTTAGAAATCGAATCTTGAGGTTTGCTCTTTGTTACCTATCTAGCAAACGTTCATGATTAACGAATTAACCGAAGATCTTGCTCCAGATGCTTGGGTTACGCTTCTCATGGTACTCTTCACGAAGGCCATCAATAGTACGAAGTTCTTGCTGTGCCGACGCTAAGTCACCTTGGTCTAGCTTCTGCTCAATGCTATCCAGTGATGCACTGATCTTTTTGAAGCCTTCCATGAAGTTGTCTTCTTTCTCGACTGGGTAAACACCCGTTTTCAGCTCTGCCACTAGCGTATCTAAACGAACGATAGGCTTTTGCATCTCTTCAATGCTTTGAGCTTCTGCCGCTTGTTTGAACGCAAGCTTCATTTCTTGCATGTTTTTCTTAAGGTCTACATTAGCAAATGCGTTGCCAGACAATACTGAAGCAGCGATTAAGCCAGATAAAAGGATTGAGCGAGTTTTCATTGTTTCTCCAAGTGAAGCGGTGTCTTTGAAGTTAGAGCCGTCATTACTGTGGCACTTCGACTTTATTATTTTCGGCTAGTGTATACAAAAATCTTTCAGGCACAAAAATTGATTGTGTCGAAATGCAAACCCGCCGACATTCTCTTAAACAAGATCTGAATATTCTGGGATTTCATTACGACCGCGCAAGGCCAAAAAGGCTAGGAACTGCTTTGGCGAATGGGTAATCACTTTACTCGAATCTACGCCCACTTCATCTAACAATGCTGCGACTAAGTCTAAGCCACCGACATCTAAACAGAAATGCGCATCGCTGCCTGTTGTAATAAATGCACCCTTCGCTTTCGCTATTCTTGCAATCTCATAGCAGCGGTCAACACTGCCAACTCGGCTATTGCCTTTGAGTGTGGTGTTGTTGATCTCAATCGCCACGTTGTTCTCAACCGCACATTGAATAACGGCTTCGAAATCGAAATCAAAATTAGGATTGCCTAAGTGACCAAGCGCATCAATTCGACCGCCCTTAATCACATTCAACAATGCTTCTGTATGGGTAGCGACATCCGATGGGCGAAATACTGGCTCATGAAAACTCGCGATCACCCAATCCAAGTTCTTATCCACACTCGGATGAATGTCGATTTCACCCTGTGTGTTCATGATGTTTGACTCAACACCTCGAATAATTGCGACATCTTCAATAAAACGAGGGAGCACACGTTGGTTACTGAAGAACCAATAGTGTGGCGCGCCCGGCATTGATTCTGAATGATCAGTAGTACAAAACATGGCTAAACCATTTTGCTTTGCCGACTTGGCGTTTTCGATCAATGTGCTGTAAGCATGACCACTTGCGTATGTGTGGGTGTGAGTATCTACTTTGAGTTCCATGAATCAATGCCCTCTTCGCTCGGTCAAAATACGTTTTTCAGAAAGTAACTCTGAATCTCTTTCAGGAAAAGAATACTTCAGAAAATGAATGCCTAATGGCAACAATTCGGCCAGTTTATCAGCTGAAAGTGACAATTAGCACCCAAACATAAAGGTTTATTACTGGTTCATTTACACGACACGGGAATACGTGGCTAACCAGAGCCAGCCAGCGCTTGGCCTTATCTAAGTAGAACCGCACACACTCGGTAATTGCGCCAATTTTTTGCAACCTACCCAAGTTCGTCAATACTTAAACCAGTCTACAAACCGGAGTGTTAGATGAGAAGAAGACGATATCCGCTGAGTATCCACATCACTAGCCTTTTCCTAATTTTGACAACACTTGTCGGTGCGGTATTGATTTCGATAAGTTATCGGCACTCCCAAGAGCTGCTGCTAGGCACAGTGCGCGAGATCAGTAATGAGCACCGCGACAAACTGGAATCAGTATTTAAACAAGCCATTGCCCCTGTTATCACAACCTTAAATGTGATGGCGGTGAGCCCGTTTGTTGCTCATCAAGCTTCCGCTGTCGAAAAAGACTCTTGGCTTGCTTCGGTCGATATCATCTTCAAGCAAAACACCAATTTGGTCGCTCTATTTTATGGTTCTGAAGATGGTGACTTCAGAATCTTTCGTCCATTAAGCACCAATAAACAGAGAGCCGAAAACAGCGCGCCCGCTAAAGCGACCATGATGGTCAGCAGCACCAATCTAGACGGTGAAAACTTTATTACCTATCTTGATGGCGCACATCAAGTGATCAGTACTCGACAAGCAGAGAGTAAGTTCAACCCCACAACTCGTCCTTGGTTTCGTAACGCAAAGCCTGATGGCTCAATACAACTCTCTGAGCCCTATCTATTCTATTTCCTGCAAACCAATGGCATTACACTCTCTAGGCGTTCTGCCGATGGCAAGCATGTGGTTGGTGCCGACTTTACGTTGAGTTCCCTCTCTTCTCAGATCAGTGAATTAGCTTATTCTCCGCAAACCCGACTCGCCTTGTTCGATCAACATTTTAATCTTCTCGGTCAGCATCAACTTGAGCTATCAGTACCCAAGCCTGACTCCCAATCTGATGACACAAGTAAAACTGAGCAAACGAACAACCAAACGACGGGGAATCTCTCTGGCAGTGAGCAAGACCAAAGCTTCTTTAATGTGCCCAAACGTGAACAGATGGAAGCATTGAAAGCGTCCGTTATTGCGCCGCTTATCTCTGATGAAGAGAAGTTTAACCTCAATCTAAAAAACGTTGAGTACAACTTAAACAGTTGGGCACTAACGCTAACGCCGGTTCAACTGACTCAAAATGTCACCTTATACTTGGCAGAAGCGACGCCACACAATGAGCTGCTCGCTGATCTTATCTCGATGCGAGACAAGCAAGTTGCGGTCGCGATTGGGATGTTGTTCATCTGCTTCGCTATCGTATGGTTTGTTGCTAATCGACTGTCTCAGCCGCTCAATACGCTGATGCAACTCACCGACAACATCGCTCGGTTCGACTTCAGGCGTACTCATTATCCCAAAAGCATGATTCAAGAAGTGGCTAACCTCGCCCACTCGATTGAGCTAATGGAACACACGCTTCATGATCTGATTACCCTACTTCGAGACACCGCCGGGAATCAGGAGTTTTCGATCTTAGCCAAGAACATTGCTCATCAAAGCTATTTAATTACCAAAGCAGAAACCATTGTCCTTTTCACTCAATCCAAAGAGAAAGACGTGTTTGATACGGCAGCCAACCTTGCCATTCTTCCTTTTAAGGCCGACATCAATGACTTCATCAAACACACGCCTTGGTTGCTGTGTCAGCTTAAATCTGGTGAGACGATCCATTTGAACAGAGAAGACAATGTTCTCAACTATTACCAAGATTCGATCTTCAATTCAGACCTGTACCTATTTCCACTATTAAACCGAGAGAAACTGTTGGTAGGGATTGTGGCAATTGGCTATGAGAGACCAATTACCAAGATGCAGGCAGACAAGCACGCCTTTTTAAGAGAGTTGCTCAGCTTTGCGGAAATAGCGAAAGACAACATCGACCAAATGCAGCAACAAAAAGACATGCTTAATGCCTTTATTGAGCTGATTGCATCGGCGATTGATACCAAGTCACCTTATACGGGCGGGCATTGCCAACGAGTGCCTGAGCTCACCAAATGGCTAACTCAAGCAACCATAGATGATGACCGCTATTACCCGCAATTCTCATTGGACAGTAAACAGTGGGAAGAGTTGATGCTCGCCGCTTGGCTTCATGACTGCGGCAAGGTGACCACGCCTGAATATGTGGTAGATAAGGCAACAAAACTGGAAACCATTTACGACCGAATCCACGAAGTGCGAATGCGTTTTGAGTTGTTGAAACAGCAAGCGGAAACCGATTACTGGAAAGCGATGGCGAACGGTGCACTACAAGAAGAACAACTCAAAATACTCGAACAAAGCCTGTCTGAACTGGATGAGGAGTTTGCCTTCGTTGCTGAGTGTAATCTTGGCGGCGAATTTATGACGGAAGAGCAGCTAGAACGCTTAGATCAAATAGCCAAACGCCAATGGAAACGTACACTGGATGATCAATTGGGTTTGTCTTGGTCTGAAAAAGAGAGATTTAACACCCAAAAAGAGTCGGTTGAGAAAGAGAGAACTGAGCCAACAAGTCAGGAAAAGGGTTTGCCTGTCATGGAGCCTCTGCTTGCAGACAAACCGGAGCATAAAATACCTTGGGACAATGGCTTTAACCCTGCCGATGTATGGCAAGAAGCGTTTGTACTTAAGCCCGGAGAAGTTAAATACAACCAAGGTGAACTGCACAATTTGAAAGTACGCCGTGGTACGCTAAACGATGAAGAACGTTTCATGATCAACGATCATATTATCCAAACCTTCACCATGCTCAACAAGTTGCCTTACCCGCCTTACCTTCAAAACATTCCGGATATCGCCAGCGGACACCACGAACGTATCGACGGTAAGGGATACCCAAGAGGCTTAAACGAAGACCAGTTACCTCTGCCGTCCAGAGCAATGGCAATTGCTGATGTCTTTGAAGCACTCACCTCTAGTGATCGCCCTTATAAGAAAGGTAAACTCTTAAGCGAATCACTCAACATCATGACCGACATGGCCACCAGCGGTCATATCGATCCCAAGTTGTATTTATTGTTTTTGGAAAACAAAATCTACGATAAATACGCTGAGCGATTCCTAGAAATGAACCAACGCTGCGAGATTGACCCGCACGAACACATCGACCGAGTAAAAGAATACATACGCTCATTGTTCTAAGTTTTAAATTAACCATTCAGAGGATAAGCCATAACTCAATGGTTAGCTTTTAGCTGCCGAGTCCAATACCGCAACGTCCACTACAGTCGCTACAGCCACTGTGGTGTGCGGTTTTTGTTTGGCTTTCGCCTTGCTGTGTCTTTTTGCCAGCAATGTATTGGTGATGCTCGCCACGACAATCAGGTTAATGCCAATCATCTGCTGTGTAGAAAACACATCATCAAAGAACAAGCCCTGCCAAAGCGCGCTAAACAGCATGTTAGTAAAAATCAGAGGTGCCAACTGGGAGCCACTGTCTGCAAGCTTATACGCCTTGGAACGGAAGATTTGGGTATTGATGGTAAACAGTGCAAGACCAAGTGATCCGAGAACAATCCAGCGTAAATCGTCAAAAGACAGTAACGCCGACACGAAGCCTTTTTCAGCACTTTCAAGCACATCGGGCACCGCAGAAAGTGAAGTAAACACCACCATTGGTATCACAATGATTGCCGCGACTAAAAAGGTCCACGCGTTAAGCTCTGCTGGTGTCAGGCTAGTTTTAGACGCTCGGTACAAACTCACTTGCGAGCCAGAATTAAATACCCCCGCGAGAAGTCCAAGCAGAAGCGCAGGTCTAAAGAACTCCGAACCCAACTCAAACTGCGACCAATCCCCCGCCATCATCACTACGCCAACAAAAGTGACAGCTAAACACACGATCGTCGTTGTATGAATCTTGGTTCTAAATATTAACTTTTCTAACAATGGAATAAACAGAGGACCCGTACTGAATAACACAACCCCTTCAACCAGCGTTAAGGTTTGCAGTGAAGTAAGGAAACACCACTGACACGCCACCATAAAGATCGCTCGCATCACCAAAGGTTTCCACATTTCTCGTGTCGGCTTGCTGATTTTGTAAAAAGTCAGAAAAAGAAATAAAAACAGACTGGGTAACAAAAAACGCACAAAACTGAGCAACGAAGTGGGCATCACTTCAGATAGATACTTGGCCATTAAGCCGCTTAAAGACAAACTGAACGTCGACAACAACATGAAAGTCGTCGCCTTGGTAATATCAGACATAATTATCACCTCCTATGACATCTATTTTAGAGGCGTGACGTAATGAAAAATAGCGAGTAATATTAACTATAACTGTAAGGAAAACTTACCAATGAAAAAACTCGTTCCGCTTAAATCCGTTTATGCTTTCATTGCTGTTGCTGAGACTGGCAGCATGACCGACGCCGCTCGGGTGCTGTACGTCAGTCACTCTGCGGTAAGCCAAGCGATAAAGTCGTTAGAACAACTGGTCAACAAGCCTTTGTTTCAACGAGTCGGTCGTCGTGTTGTTCTTAATGCCGCAG
This sequence comes from Vibrio sp. 10N.222.52.B7, assembly GCF_041474275.1. Taxonomy (NCBI): domain Bacteria; kingdom Pseudomonadati; phylum Pseudomonadota; class Gammaproteobacteria; order Vibrionales; family Vibrionaceae; genus Vibrio; species Vibrio sp. 10N.222.52.B7. The sequence continues at coordinate 79,478 of NZ_JBFRTU010000023.1, forward strand.
GTAAGCGATATTACCGCAAAGTCGCGCCCGCACTTGAGCAAGTGATAGAGGCGACCGAAGAGCTTGCCAGAACGCCTAACGACCACCGCATTACCCTCAACATGGTCAATTCGCTCGCGATGCACTGGTGGATCCCACGAGTTCCCGACTTCCAAGCTTTCGCTCCCTCACTTGATATCCGTATTTCGACGCTAACTGGCCCTTTCGATATTGAACAGGAAGGGGTCGATGTTGCGCTCGTACATGGCAAGCCCAATGAGTGGGAGCAATATTACAGCGAGAAACTGGGCGACGATGATCTGGTCTTGGTGTGCAGCCCTACTCTATTAAAAAACCAGACCGGATTGAGCGTCGAGCAACTCGTCAAACAAAACCCGACCATTGGCGTTTTTAACCTCAGGCGGCAACACGACTGGCAAGTGTGGTGCGACAATTACCAAATTCCACTGCCCACATTCCATAGCAATCTGACATTCGATGTCTCCATTCAAGCAGTACAAGCTGCGATTCGTTCACTAGGCGTATTAGTAACGCATCGCTTGTTTGTGAAGGATGACATCAGCCATGGGATGCTCGTTGAACTAGGTAAACCGGTTGCTAACCCGCACCAAGATTTTTACTTTGTTTGCCCAAAAAACAAATTAAAACAAGAAAGTGTGCTAAAACTGAGAACATGGTTAAGACATGAATTCACACGCTCAGAGACAGCACTGAACGACGACATTCAAGAGCAAGACCAAACTATCAATCAATAAGCGAGTGACAGCTCAGCAAGCTTACAAGAGGCCATTATGATTATTACCACCACACAATCAGTCGAAGGCAAGCGCATTGTCGATTACAAAGGGGTTATTGCCGGAGAAGCCATTCTAGGGGTGAACGTTTTCAAAGATATGTTTTCAGGAATTCGTGACTTTGTGGGTGGACGTTCTGGCACCTACGAGAAAGAACTGGAAAAAGCACGTAACTACGCGTTCAAAGAGTTAGAACAGAAAGCGATTGAAGCGGGTGCCAACGCGGTGGTAGGCGTAGATATTGATTACGAAGTCTTGGGAACAGGTAATGGCATGTTGATGGTCTCTGCTAGTGGCACGGCAGTGGTGGTTGCTTAACTGAATCACTCGCTAAATCATGCGATTACCTAGAAAAACGCCCCTTAGCTGAATCGCTAGCTAAGGGGCGTTATTGTATTCGCTGCCAAACTAGGCTTGAATATCTCTAACTCGCACGATCTTCTGGCTCAGAAATCATGGCATCAAAAGAGGCAATTCGAGCCAAAAACTCTTTTCTATCTTTAGGCATAATTGAGCTTGCCATTGGTAAGTTCGCCTTCATCGCATCGACGGCGCGACCACGAACCAATACCTCAAAGTGCAAGTGCGGGCCAGTAATACGACCAGTAGCACCCGATAGCGCAATTTTCTGACCTCGCTTAATTTGCTGACCTTTCTTAACTAAGAAGCGGCTCAAGTGAAGATAACGCGTCGTATATACGCTGTTGTGTTCAATCACCAAATATTTACCAGCATACGGGTGGTCACGAAGTGCCACCACTCGACCATCACCAGTTGAGTAGATAGGTGAACCAACAGGTGTCGCAAAGTCGGTACCATTGTGCGGTGAGATTCGCCCAGTTACTGGGTGTCTTCGTGTCGGATTGAACGAAGAAGTGATTCTTCGGAATTTTCTGTCGACTGGGTATCTATCAAAGGCTTGCTCTAGACTATTTCCCTCTCTGTCATAAAAAAGACCATCTGGTGCTAGAAAAGCTGCGACTTCTCGGTTTCTTAATTGAATTGAGATACCTTGAATTTCTGTTTTACCCGTTAGGTGATCATCCGTGTACTGCTCTTTGACCAATACATTGAAGCTATCACCAGCTCTCAGCTCTCGAGCGAAGTTGACTTTGTCTTTTAGTGTGCGGGTGATATTGGCTATCTGGTTAGTAGTTAACCCCGCTTTGTAGGCTGACGTTGAAAAGCTACCGTGAACACTACCCGCATAGAGTTTTTCTTTCCATTCGCCTGGGATCTCGTGGAATTTATAGGTGAAGCTACCATCATCGTTTCGAGTAAAGGCTGCTTGCTCAACCAAACTCTCGTGATAAATCAGCTCCACAAGCTGTTTTGAGTCACTATCCAAAAGCAACTCTAGATGGTCACCAGGTTTTATTGTGTCGAGTTTCAAAGACTCCAGATCCGCTTCCATCACCTTTTGAACGGTTCCATATGGCAGTTGCCATGACGAAAAGATGTTGCTTAGCGTATCGCCAACTTTCACAAAATAATGGACCTTAACCAAAGAGTTGGGAGTCGCTTGCGAGTCGATGACTTCCTTATCATTAGGTTGAGAACCTTGGTAAGGTGTTATTTTGATAGAGATTTCTGGTGCTGGTTTGGAGTGAAAAGAGAGCAAAGCAGCAAGGGAAAATGCGCTGATCGCAGTAACGATCAGACCAATACGGAGGAACTTCATAAAATACTTAGCGGTTATAACAAGGAACTTAGAAAGTGTTATAACATAACAATTAAATCAAAAAAATAAATGAAATGTAAGAAACCATAGCGCGATAGGTGTGAAAGTATGGTGAGCATGCAAAGCCCACCACCTTAGTTAACACGGATCTTTACCTCATATTACTCTTCACGAAGTACTTCGAAGCGTTCTAAGCCTCGCAGCATCTCAAAGTCCGGCTCTTCAGTTAGCAGCTCTCTCATGGACCCACTGGCTTCAATAGCGCGCTCTAAGTCATCGATCGCTTGACCTTCTGCCCCTAATCGAGCATAGGCGCAAGCACGTTGATACAAGGCATGAGCATTTTGGTCATCGACTTCTAATACACGGTTACAAAGACTCATTGCCCAGTGGTATTCCTGTATATCCATAGCAGCGTCAGCTTTGGCAGTAAGTGCTTCTAAATCTCCAGGACGAACCTTCAGTATTTCATCGTAGATTTCAATTTTTTGCTCTGCCGTTTGTGCGTTCTGTGCTCTCAACCATAGGTTATGAATCTCATTGATAATTTCAATTTCGCGGTTGTTGTCGGAAATGATTCTGGTCTTGCGCTTAAGATCCCGTTCAAGAACATTAAACTTCTTCTCATAGTCTTGAGCGATAGAATTAAGTCGCTTATCAGCCATGTCTTGAGTTGTGTGTTTAAGCTCTTTGATGGATTGCCAACCCACCAGCGCGATAAGAGAGGCCACACCAGCAATAATGTAGAAGAAATACGTTACGGTAACATTGGCGTAGTTCAGCGATTTATCCGCTACAGTCAATTCGCGATCCGTCATCTGAATAGTGAGACGTCTCTCAAGGTCTTGCTGTTCCATTCGAAGCTGCTTCAACTCATCCAAGATATAGCGTTCCATCAGCGGTCTATCCAAATACTCTTGTTCCGAGTACTTAACCTCTTCGCTTGCAAAACTCATCGTGCTGAACACCGAGATAACTGCAATCAATAAGATTCGAAGCATTATACATTCCTTATATATTTATCTTTAGACTAACTGTATCTCGTAATAGGCATACAAGCTAGGAAGTCGACAAGTTTGCTATGTCCATATTGGAATTAACACTCTAAAACATCATTGATAATTATAAAACACCTGAAGCAACATCATTAATTTCTAAATTATAAAAATACCGCGTAATACTGTTCTATATGATTAATTCGCGATGCGAATATACCGAAAAATGGTTTATTGCATCGAGATGAATCTTATATTAATAACGATCAGAACGAGGTTAATTTGAATAATCCACGATACGATTTAGTAAGCCGTGTACTGCACTGGGTAATGGCTTCTGTAATCATCTATGCAACAATCGCAGGGTATGTGATGCACTATGTCACCAGTCATCCAGAGCTGTTTTCTTTTCTGTCAGTGCTCAACATGTCATTGGCGACCGTTGCGACGCCACTGCTTGTGGTTCGTTATATCTGGAGCCACTTTCGCTCGTCGCCAAGCATGCCAACCTCTGTGCCTGAAGGGCAAAAATGCGTTGCCAAGCTTGCACACTCTTTGATGTATCTTGTGATGTTTATGGTTTTCAGCACCGGCTACTTAATGCTAAAAGAACCGTACTCTTTATTTTGGTTAGTGAGCGTAAATAATCTAATTACCGACTCTGCAATCAACGGCTTCTTTTTCTATTTCCATCGTGCCAGTTGTATTGCCCTAGCCTGTTTAATTGTGCTGCATATCAGTGCCGCACTTAAACACCACTTTGTCTCTAGGAACTATGTATTGAAGATGATGCTCTAGATTCAGAGAATTCAACACGGTTTGCACAAACAAAAAAGCCATAGCATGTTCGCTATGGCTTTCTTATTTCAATTTGATTACTTGCTGTGAGTATCTATCATCACTTGCCAATATTCGCATTTGGCTAAGAACTCTTTTAAATAAAGCTCTGGGTTAGCAAGCTTCTCACCGCCTTTCACATCAGCGCCAGTCACTCGCCAAAAGCCACGAGTAACAAGATTTCTGTGGTAGATAAAATCGTTAAGTTCGTTTGTTTTTAACGGAAGCTGCTCACCAAAGGTTTGTTCGTACAAGATCAACGTAGCAGCTTGCTCACTTGGCTTCTCCCTTAAAAAGGTATCCAAATCCAAACCTAATGACTGTTGCTGCTCTTTTGATAGGGCTTTAGCTAATTTAGAGATCACACTGAACAGAGCCAACTCAACTTTTTGAGACGCTAATAACGATGCGCCTAAAAGCGCATGTTCGTTGGAAATATGTTGTTCTGTTGATGAAACGGTTGCTGTTGTCACTGTGTTAACCTCAAATAATCATAACGGGTGTTACTGAACTGGATAGAGTCTTTTCACTAAGCTGAATCTTATTCTTGTCATTAAGAAGAATCTTGCAGCTAAGCAGAGCCTTTCAACTAAGCAGAATCTTTTAGCAGAACGCGGTCAGCATCAATAATGGTGAAGCCCGATGCATCTTCATTCTTTTCGACTTGCACTAAACCTTTAAAACCAATCTGCGACAGCTTCTTCGCAAGTTGATCTGGTGCTGTTTCAAAAACAACATTCATAAAAGGTAAAGACTCAGCATCAACAAAACCATGCTCGTTAAACAGTTCCATTGCTTGAGATAAATGGTCTGAGTCGGTTAATTCGATAATTTCTACAACTTCTTCCAACAACATTTTCGATCCCATATTCGCCAGAAAGTGACTGACACAAGCCGGTTCTTTTTGCTTGCATACATCCCGATGCCCTAAGACACCCCTTTAGTAGTAGGGAGATCATAACATATTAATAATCGTAAAATATGTTTTATTTTCCCTAAGCTACTGGGAATACTAGAAAAGAATAGAAATTGGTGAAACATAAGCAACACCAATTCATAGTATCGATAACGGTAAACCTGATTTGAGGTGATCAGGCAACCGTTACTTGAGAATCGCCCGTTTCTACAATCGATTCTTGTAACAAGCCAGCATAAATACCATTGTGTGCCACCAGCTGTTGATGATTACCTTGCTCAACAATTTCACCCTTTTCCAACACCAAAATCGTATCTGAGTGACGAACGGTACTCAAACGGTGTGCAATCGCAATCACGGTTTTTTCCTTGAAAAGGCGCTGCATTGCTTTTTGAATCAGGTCTTCAGTGATTGAATCTACCGAACTGGTCGCCTCATCAAGCATCATCAATTGACCGCCCTGTGCAACCGCTCTAGCGAACGAGATAAGCTGCGTTTGCCCTACAGACAAGTTGGAGCCGTTCTTTTCCAAGTGGAAGTCATAACCTTGTGGCAATTGTTCAATAAACTTATCGGCATAAACATAGCGCGCCGCCTGTTCAACCTCAGTTCTAGATAGATGCGTTTTGCCCAGCGCGATATTGAATTGGATGGTCTCTTCAAATAAGTGCACGTCTTGCATCATCATTGAGAACAAATGAGCAGAGTCTTCACTTGAGATCTGTGACAGCTCTATTCCATTCAACAAAATGCTGCCTTCATAATCTTGGTAGGTTTTAGAGATCAGACGCAGAATCGTCGACTTGCCCGAACCCGTCGAACCCACAAGGGCGATTTGATGCCCTTTCTCCAATACAAACGAGACATTCTTTAGAACGTAGGGAGAGTCGTCTTTGTAGCGGAAGCTTACGTTCTTAAACTCTAGGCTCACAAACTGTTCAAGCTGTTTCTCAACCTTGTTAGATGGCAGCAGGTTACGCCCTTCCTCTTCAGTCGGCTCAACAAACAGTTCTTCAATATGGTCAAACGCTGCAAATGAACTCTGAATCGAAGCGATCTGCGAAGTAAAGTCTCGGATCGGAACAAACACTTTCTCTAAAGTATTGATGAACGCAATCAGCACACCCAAGGTGAGCGCTCCTTCTATCACTTGCTCAGAGCCATACCAGATCATAATCGCGATAGTGATTGAAGTGATGCCGGAGATAAACGAGAACAAAATCGCATCGTATTTATTGATCTTCTTCTGCGCTCTTAAAAACTCATCGGTATAGCCTTGGTAGCGTTGCTCGACTTGCTCTTCCGCTCGGTACATCTGAACGGTTTTCATGCCAAATAAGACTTCTTGTAAAAAGCCAATACCGCGAGCGAGAGAAGAACGAGTCACCTTATAGAGAGCACGAAGTCGGTTTCTCACATACACCGTCAAATACATCACTGGCGGCATAATGATCAATACAATCATCGTTAACTGCCAATCAATGAAGAACATCATCACCAACAGAGCAATGGTATTGATGCTGTCTTTAACTAGCCCGACAACCGACTGAACAAACGTCTCGCCGATGGTTTCCAAGTCACTGGTTAATCGTGAAAGCGTTACCCCAATCGGTGTGTTATCAAAATAGCTGCGTGGCAGTTTGAGCACGCGAGAAAACAATACTGAGCGCATGTCAGTTATCGTGTATTGACCAGTTTTACGCAGATTGTACGAATAGGTGGTATCCACCACATAACTCGCCACCAGCACGGCAACAAGATAGAAGACGTATTCGAGCAGACCATCCATATCCCCGTGACTCAGGTGAACATCGATCACTTGAATGATCAGCCAAGGGAACAACAAGCTCGTGATGACAGAAAGAGGAAGCATAGCGATGCCCAGAATCGCAGAGCCTTTGTATTTCTTAGCAAACTTAAAAAAGTGCTTGAGGTATTTGAGATCAACACCTTTTAACATGCTGCTGCCTCCGTTTCATTCTGCTGTAGTTGCCATGTATCGTAATAGTAATCACAGGTTTTCAATAACGTGGCGTGGTCGCCCTTCGCGATCACTTTACCTTCGTTCAACACGATGACTTCATCCATATATTCAAGGGCATTAACGCGGTGTGAAACCACAAGAACCGATTGATTTTCCAAACGTTTAAACAAACCTTCCAAGATCTTACGTTCTGTTTCATAGTCGACAGCCGATAGAACGTTATCCATGATGATCAGGTCGGTGGGTTGCAATAAAGCACGCGCAATACTTAAGCGCTGCTTCTGACCACCTGACAACATGATCCCTTTCTCACCGACTAAGGTTTGATCGCCGTGTTCAAAACGTGTCACATCACTAGCCAACTGGCTGAGCTCTAGCACTTCATCAACCTGACTCTTTGCCAAATCGGTATCTAGGCTACCAAAGCGGATATTGTCTTCGACGGTTGCTGAAAACAGGTAAGGGTCTTGAGTCACGGTTTTCACGTAACGGCGTAAGTCACTGCGTGAGAAGCTAGTGACATCTCTTTCACCAAGGAAAACAGAACCTTGTGGTACATCCAAGTGGTGGTTTAAGCAGTTCACTAATGTCGTTTTACCCGCTCCGATCCCGCCTAACACACCCACTTTCTTACCTGCTGGAATATCAAAGCTGATGTCATCGAGAATCACGCGTTCTTCACCTGAATAGCTGAAGCTGAGGTTGCGAACAGAAAACGTTTTTCCCTTCAGTGATTCAACATCTAGTTCAGTCAGCTTATCTTCATCAAGCTCCGGGACTTTGGCATTAAGAATGGTTTGTGCACTTTGAATACCTACCATGCCACGCTGATAAATGGTCGCGATTCTGCCAAGTTGCATCAATGGCATAGCGAGCAAAACCGAGTAAGTCAGAAAGGCGGTAATCTCACCAAGTGTGAGTTCCTGTCTCATTAACATGTAGCCACCAAGCCCAAGAATGATGATTTTCATCAGGTCATTGGCGTAGTCGAGTACCGGCATAAAGAAGACTTGAATGCGTGTAATTTTAAGGCGGCATTCAAGCAATAACTGGTTCAGTTTTTCAGTTTCAGCTTTCACCCAAGGTGACATCTGCTGGCTCTTAATCAAGTCAATCCCAGACAGGTAACTCATTAGTTGAGCAGACAGGTTTTGTAGACGCTTCATGTGCTCTAAATGCAGCGTTTTCATACGCTTGAAGCCCACACGGAAAATCACAAAAGCGATTGAAATAGGAATGATCGAATACAGTGTGAGTTCTGGCGATATGCGCCACATGTAAAGAGGCGTCAACGACAACGCAAGCAAGGCATTGAAGAACTGCAAGAAGCCGACACCAAACAGCAGTCGAATGCCACTAAGGTCATTGTTGATAATCGAGATCAGTCGACCCGAAGCAAAGCGTTCGTGAAAGCTGCTCGGTAAGCGATTCAACTTTTGTAGAAGTGTACTTTTAAGTGCGGCCTCTGTAATTCGCCCCGGATTAAGCGCATAGATACGAGACAGAATTCTCACCACCACCATGGCAACCGACATCCCGACCACAATCCAAACATAGGTTTGAAGCTGTTGGTGGCCAGTTGAAGAGGCATCATCAATCAAATCTATCGCCAATTGGATATAGCGAGGGATCTCTACTTGTAACCAGTTGACGAGAAAGATGAACACAATCGCCAATAAGTACGAGGTGCGATTCATGCGCAGATAATGGGCAATAAACTGTCTTTTATTCATAGTATTCTTTGTTTAGGGCAGGCTCACAGCGAGATTTAACGATATAACCGGGCAGTTAAGCTAGATAGGTTCATCGCTGAGGTAAAGATACATCAAAAACACTTAGTTGACAATATCAACCATATTCAATAATTAGTTTCGGGTATTAAGTTTTAGCATTGCTAGAAACAACTTTGCCGCCAAAAGTGGCGGCAAATAAATAGCTTAGCAGGCTAGTATTGATAACGGCTAAAGCATCTCTTTGGCAATCAAATGCAGCAAAAAGGTTTCACGTTCAATACTCATGCCCTTCTTAGGGCTCTCTGCCATGGTCTTTTCGTTATGAGCGATCGCTTCATGGATATTCATCCACACCGGTTTCATCCCGTTTTTCACTTCATAATCTTCGTAAGCCGTTTCACCAAGCTCACGATCGATCTTGCATGAGTAGCAGTAAGAAATCATATGCATCATGTCTGCATCATCTTTGTACCAAGGACGAAACTCTTCAAAAATGCCGAACGGCTTGATGCTATGGATATTCTTCGCGCCAGTCTCTTCTTCGAGTTCACGAACCATACCTGCGATCACATCTTCCCCTTCATCCAAACCACCACCAGGAATGGTGTAGTCGTGATAACGCTCTGTATACAGCATCAGAATGTCTTCACCATCTAACACAATGGCACGGGCAGCGTTGCGCTTATAGACCGTTTTATTGTCTAGATGGTCGATATCAGGATGGATGGTTGTTTTTAGGTGTCTCATGATTCTGACTGCTCTACTGAATTTGGCGGCATCATATCATAATCATCAATAGATTCGAGGTTCACAACCGCTAACCAGAACGGATCGGACGGGGATATTCCTACGGTAACTTGAATCCACTTAGCTTGATCTAACACTCAAAAAGTCGTTAAACATGAAGAAATATCAACCTATTTCAATATCTTGACCAAATTAGGACAACCTTTTCTGAAATCTAAAATATACTAATTTCATAGAGCTTCTCATTTGGTTCTGTAGAACTTAACGCATTCGATTATAGAGTTATCACGTAGGAGATAGACATGAAGAAAATTGGTTTGATGGCTGTATGTGCCGTTGTATTAGGCGGTTGTGCAAACGACTATGCAGAATATAGCGAGGGCCAACGTGTTTCAGTCGCTAACCCAGCAGCGGTTTATTGTGTTCAACAAGACGGTGAATTAGACACGGTTACTGAAAACAATCAGCGTACAACTTACTGTGTATTCGATGACGGCGAGCGCATTGAACAGTGGGAGTACTACCGCAATAACCATGAGCAAGATTCAGAAAACCAAAGTTAATCACTGTAAAAAAAACACATGAGCCTTCTGGCACAATGTTATGGGCGATGATTACGTTCGAGCGGTTAAAAACATCGCTGAAGAAGGCACTGAGCTTCTAGCTTACTGTCTGATTGCCTTTGCGAGTTTAAAGACCGTTATTGGCATCACGAGAAAGAAAAAATCACCTATCGCCACCAGCGATGTGTGTGATCCGATTCCGGATCTAAATAACGATTCAATAAAGTCAGGTTAGTATCTAGTAGAGCTAGGTATTCCCTGACTTTTTTTACATCGGTACCCACTGAAGTCTGCTGGATACAGCGCTCCAATGCTGGGAGTAAACTCTCCACAATGTCAAAGTCAGATGAACGTCCAACGAGCTCTTTGGCAGTGATCAATGCTTCCAAAGACAGTCTTTCTGGCTCTCGTCTAACCAACTCTAAATCTCGCTTAAATGCGCCCGCACAAACACCTTCAAGATAAACTCGGTAGGTCGTCAGTACGTCCATCAACAGAAACAATTGCCCCTGAGCACTTTGATGTGGGTATGGCACCGCAACATGAGCCTCCAACCTGCGATCTATTTGCTGCTCTACCCCAAGTGCGGAACACTTCTCGATGAGAACTTTAAGCAAACCTTGCTCGCCCATGAGCGATTGAATCTCGAATATACGTTGTAAATGGTAGTCATTCGAAACGAATGTCACTTGCACACTTTGCCCGCGAGTAAACAGCCCGCTTGCAATCATCTCTGAGGCCAAGTTCTGTATGTTCTCGACAGTGTTGGTCGAGTGCTGCTCGAGCAAAATCGCCCCTAAAGAAAACGGATGTTCACGCTGCTTTTCAAGCTTTCTAAAGTACTGGTGCATCGCGTCGGCTTCAGACAGTGTTTGCCCTTTTGTTAGCCCACCACAAAATACTACCGCAGTTTGCTGATTCGACTCTTCTACCAAAGGCTCCGCCAGATACTCAACCAAAGCATCAACTCGACTGATTCCTTCATCAGTCAATTTATTCTCATTAAGTCGCTTACCCAGCACAATAAGGAGGTGATTAATGCTCATTTTATGTTCAAGTCTCGTTTTGGGGATTAGATGGAGTGAATTATGTATACAATACTTGTTAACAAAAGTATTTTGAAATTCTTATATGTTGCTCGCAATAATGCTCACTATTGATAGCGACATCTTAGGTAATACAAGAATAAACGTGTCGCTTTACAGCAAACATAGCACGCTCTTGTATTTCATCGCTCTATGCTTGTTAGCACTGGTCGATAAAAGAGCCCTTTCAATCAATGAATACGCTCTATCGCATAACTATTTCACCCAAAGAACAGGTTCACTCAAAGAAGTGCAACTAACTAAATACAAATTTTACACAGAGTTCGTTCATCGAACCGTCTTCACAGGAAGTTACTATGCTGTCTATTTTTGATATCTACAAAATTGGGGTTGGCCCGTCCAGCTCCCACACAAATGGACCAATGATCGCTGGGTTTAACTTTACCCAAAAAATTGATGCTCAGCTTAAGCAAGTGAAGCGTATTCAAATCGACTTATATGGCTCATTATCATTGACGGGTATTGGTCACCACACAGACAGAGCGACCTTGTTAGGTTTGCTCGGTAACCGCCCCGACACCATCAAAATTACCAGTGCTAACCAAGCAATTCGTAAAGCGATTGAAGATAAATCTCTATTGGTTAGCGGTAACCATGAAATTTATTTCGATGTAGAAAGCGATCTGCTCTTCCACAAGACCAACCTTCCGCTGCATGAAAATGGCATGACTATCTCTGCCTTTAACGAAAGCGGCAGCCTTCTGGATATGGAAACCTACTACTCGATTGGTGGTGGCTTTATCGCAACCGCTGATGAGCTACAAAACGGCAAACAGGAAGCAGAAACTCAAGTTGAGTTCCCTTTCTCTTCTGCTGATCAGTTGCTTGAACTATCCGAACAACAAGGACTGAGCCTTGGTGGCTTAATTCTACGTAACGAAGTTTCATTCCAAGGTATGGATGTGATTGACCAGAAAGCCGACCAAATTTGGAAGGTGATGTCTCTGTGTATGCAGCGTGGCTTTGACACCGAAGGCATCCTTGATGGCGGCCTAGAAGTCACTCGTCGAGCACCTGCTCTGCTTAAAAAGCTTGAAGCGAATGCCTCGATTGAAAACGATCCAATGGAGATCATGGATTGGATTAACCTATTTGCCTTTGCTGTAAGTGAAGAAAACGCAGCGGGCGGTCAGGTCGTGACATCACCGACCAACGGTGCGGCTGGGGTTATTCCTGCGGTATTGATGTACTACCATCGTTTCATCAAGGAGCTAGACACCAAGCAGCTTAAAGACTTCTTGGCAGTCTCTGGCGCAATCGGCATCTTATACAAAACCAACGCTTCGATTTCTGGCGCAGAGGTAGGTTGTCAGGGTGAAGTCGGCGTTTCTTCATCAATGGCCGCAGCAGGCCTAACTGCCCTACGTGGTGGTAGCAACGAACAGATTTGTATTGCCGCTGAGATCGCGATGGAACACTCACTGGGCATGACATGCGACCCAATCGGCGGACTAGTACAGGTACCATGTATCGAACGTAACGCAATGGGTGCAATGAAAGCGATCAATGCATCGCGCATGGCATTGAAACGTACCAGCAAGTGTCTTATCTCGTTAGACAAGGTTATCGAGACCATGTACCAAACAGGTAAAGACATGAACAAGAAGTACCGTGAAACTTCTCTAGGCGGCCTAGCCGTGATCCACATGGCACCACCTTGTGAATAAAAGACAGGAACACGAGTGGAGAAAGCCTCTATAGAGACAGCATTCTTGTAAACTTAGTTTTCAATATCTCAACAAAGCCAGCCACCAAGCTGGCTTTTTTATTGGCTAAAGCCCAACAGCTAATTGAAAGTGATACTCACTCAAAATAACTTACAGAATGACTACCTCTAACTTTCCCTTTATTAGTTCATTACTTAGCCACAAATGATGATGGCTAAATTTCATACCGCCATGCATCCACTTGCAAAATCTAACGTTGCAAATCTCATTCATGAGAAATATGAATGCACTCATAAGAAAAGATATATCGAGTAAAGTTCTGCTTGGGACAAATGTTTAAGTTTATGTATTACTACTAATGATATTATAATCGGGCAATTACACTACATATTAATACAAACGTGAGAATAAAATAATGTGGAATAGATTAAACAAATCAATGATGTTCTGCCAAATGATGTTCGGACTTTCGTTCTATGGCGTCATGGTGATCTTGACTCGTTTCTTCCTTGAAGATCTGAACTACAATGAAGCCGACACCATGATGGTTGTTGGTGCTTTCTCTGCAATCGGACCGCTATTTGCTATCGCAGGTGGCTTTATCGCCGACAAGTTTTTAGGCGCCTACCGATCTTTAACCATTGCCTTCCTAGGGTTCGCAAGTGGTTACGTTCTACTGGTACTTGGTGCAGCAGCAACCAATGTTCCGATGGCATTATGTGGTATTGCGTTAGCAAGTTATGCACGTGGTTTGATGTCCCCTTCTTACCCAAGTCTTTACAAACGCACGTTCAAAACTCAAGAAGATTTTGAGAACTGCTACCCAATCAACTACTCAGTAAACAATATTGGTGCTCTGTTAGGCCAATACCTGTTCCCAATGCTAGTACTTGTTGTTGGTTTCCACGGTGGTTTCCTTCTTTCAGCGGTGCTAGCCGGTGCTGCGCTTCTGATGATGATCTTTGTTCGCAAAGGCCTTGTTGAAGCAAGTGCTGAAATCGACCAAAAACCAGTAAGCACTAAAAACTGGGCAGCGTTCCTTGGTCTTTCTGCAGCAATGATCGGCTTGGTATTCTTCATGTTCTCTAACATGGATATTGGCCAAAACATCGTGTACGCAATCGGTGGTGCAGCGATCATCTACTTTGTCTCTTTGATGATGAAATCGAAGAAATCAGACATGCTAAAAATGGGGACTATCTTAATCATCACATTCCTGACGACATGTTTCTTCGTGTACTACGGTCAGATGATGACTTCGATGACAATGGTAGCGATCAACACAATGCGTGGCGATCTATTTGGTTTCATCCCTGTCGCACCTGAAGCTTCAATGGCAATGAACCCACTATGGTGTATGGTTGCTGGCCCTATCATCGCGGGTATCTTCTCTAACCTAGAAAAGAAAAACATTAACTTCTCAACTGCAACCAAAGTCGGTTTCTCTTTCATCCTTACGGCTATCGCTTTCGGTATCCTTACGATGGCAGTAACGACAGTTGGTGACGATATTCTGATCCGCCCAGAAGTCTTCCTAGCGATTCACTTCTTCCTAGCATTCGGTGAAGTGATTGTAGGTTCAATGGTTGTAGCCTTCATCCTGTCTGTTGCACCTAAGCACATTGAAAACTTCTCAGTAAGCTTGTTCTCTGTTGCTATCGCACTATCAGGCATTGTTGGCGCGGTATTCTCAACGTCTATTGCACTAGAGAAAGGTCAAGAGATCACACAAGAGATCGTGCAAACGGTTTACGGTGATTACTTCCAAATGCTGACTGTTCTTGCCGTCGTGATGGTAGGTATCGCAATGGCAGCATCGTTCATTATTCGTAAGATGCTAGAAGCTGCGAAAGCCGCTGAAGAAACGATTGAACTAGAGCAAGCAAACAGCTAATTCTGTTCGCTGAGTCAAACCAATCCTAAGAGCCCTTTAGTTTTCTAAAGGGCTCTTTTTTGTAGGATCCGTTTCTCAATAGGATCTGTCGTATAAGTTAGGTAGTACATGTGTAAATCAAAGTAAATGATAACTATTAGTATTGAGTGTTTTTTAGTTCAGGATTATGATGTGGAAATCCAAATCTAAGAGAGCCTTATATGAGCAAGCCTAGCCCTATCACATTAACCGTTACTCAAACCTCAACAATTACTCCAAACATGCAGCGCATAACGCTTAGCGGTGAGGGATTAAGTAAATACCCAACAGAATGTGCCGGCGGCTACATCAAGCTTTTATTCTCGCCACTTGGCACGACTGATTTAAGCCAGCTAAACGAAGGTGAGCGCCCAACCATGCGCACTTACACCATTCGTCAGTACAATCCTGTAGAGCAGTGGATTGAAGTTGATTTTGTTCGCCATATCACTACAGATTTGCAATGTGGTTTTGCGGCTCGATGGGCAATGAACGCAAAAGTGGGTGACACGGTTTCAGTGGCTGGCCCTGGTTTAATTCAGGGGCTTAACCTAGAGTCAGACTGGTTCTTCTTAGTTGCAGACATGACGTCCCTACCTGCGCTTTCTGCAAAAGTAAAAACGCTCCCAGAAACAGCAACGGGGCACGCTATCATTCAGATCAACTCAGCAGCAGATAAGCAGGTACTTGAGACTCCTCAAGGTATCAAAGTAACCTGGTTGATTGAAGATGAAACCTCAGAGTCACTTTCACAAACCGTGCGCAACACAGAATGGTTAGAAGGTCAGGTTTCAATATGGACAGCGTGTGAATTTGAAAGCATGCGTGAGCTAAGACAATACTTCCGCAACGAAAAAGAAGTCGCGAAAGAGAACATCTACATCAGCAGCTACTGGAAACGTGGTGTCACTGAAGATGGCCACAAAGTGTTGAAACAGCAAGATGCTCAAGATTTAGCGGGGTAAGTCTTTTACTACCTACAGCTTCTTACTAGATAAAGAGAAAACGCCCTTAACGAAGTTTGTTTCGCTAAGGGCGTTTTTTCATTTAACTTAATAGAGATACCTATTCACAAATCCCCAATCACTCAGGCGATCTTTTAAGTCAATGAGATAACTAAGCCAGCAATAATTAGAGATACGCCTACACCGCGAGTCGCGTGCCACTTTTCCTTTAAAAAGTAGATCCCCATCACTACGCCGAAAATGATACTCACTTGCCTAAGAGCAACAACCAAGCTGACATTTTCAGTCATGGTCATCGCAAACAGCACTAAGCCATAGGTCGAAGCCATCATAATGCCTGCAAGCGTGGCTTTCTTTCGCAGTATCCAAGCATTAGTAAACTCGATTCTTTGGTTGGTTACGAATAACCAAACACTCAACGGAATCACAATTGCCCAGAACTGGATACCTAGGTAGAAAATCGCGGTGTGCTTGTTAGTTATAACTGGTGTGCTCAAAGGATCGAGTAACAGAAGCGCTTCTTTATCAATGATGGAATAGCCCGTGGTACCAATGGCCGCGATTAACGCCCACAGTACGCCAAGGTTGAGATACGCTTTTAACCTAAGATCTGAAAACTTCTTAAGTGGTACAAACAAACAACCCAAGGTAATCAAGGTGAAGCCAAACCATTGATTAGGTGACAGCTCATAGCCTATCAACACCGTGCCTAAACCCACCATCAACACGGGCAGCGCTCGTGCCATCGGGTAAATCACCCCAATATCGGCCTGTTTATATGCAGCACCTAGCCCAATTAGATAAACAATTTGGCAAATCCCACTCAAGAAAACCAATTGCCAAAATGGAAATGAGATGTTTGAAAATCCAACGTTATCAACATACCAAATTAGGTAAGGAGTCAAGATCGCGGCAGCGGCAAAGCCAGAAGCAAAGAAGAATGACGAACCCGAACCTTGATTAGATTTACCTAGAACATTCCAACCCGCATGAAGCAGAGCCGAAATTATCACGATGACGATGGCAGAGAATTCCATTTCATTCCTAAATTATAGATGAATTAGCACAACGGCTGACAACAGGTGATAAAAAGGCCTCCGAATAAGAGACCTTTGAACTTTTCAATTGGGCAATCCTGCATAATTGCAGATATGCTAACGTTCTAACGTATGACTAGCGCTCTAGCTGCGCGATTGACTCAATACTGATCGCGTCATGACGCCAATACTCAATATCACAGTCAATCAGATCGCCGTTTTGATTGTAGTTAACACGCTCAACAACCATTGCAGGTGAGCCAGAAGTCGCACGCAGGGCTTGCGCTGTCTCGCCAAGTAAAGACGTTGTGCTCACTCGGTAACGGATCTTCTGATACACCACACCAAAGTGTTCGCGGTAGATGTCCGTCAACGATTTAGACAAGTCATAATCAAGCAAGTTAGGGAACAACTCTGGTCGAATGTAGTTGGTCACATACACAACCGGCCTATCTTCAAGATAACGAACTCTGTCTACTCGATAAACGTCCGAGAAAGGTTGTAACTCAAGAAGCCGAGTCGCCTCCTTGGTTGCTAACATTCCTTTCGCCGCCACCAACTCAGTTTTCGGCTGTCGATTCTGCGATAGAGCCATATTGGTGAAGTTCAGCGTTTGTGTTGGATCGTAACGAAGCGGCTCGGGAGAGATAAACCAACCACGTCGGTCTTCTCGATAAATGCGCCCTTCCGCTTCAAGTGAAGACAAGGCTTCGCGTAAGGTAACTCGAGTCGTATCAAACGATTCAGCCAGCTTACGTTCCGCAGGCAGCTTCTGTCGTGGTGTTAACATCCCCGACTCTATCTGCTCTACGATGACATCTTTGATTTTTACGTACTGCACTTCATTTCCTTTCATTCTTGTTCTTGTCGTCAGCCACTCCTTGGCCAACTGCAATATAAGTGGTTCGCTAGCGTTTACGCCAAGCTTGGGTGCGCTTATCGAATAACTTGTTGATTAGCATATGAATCAACTTCGCACTCGCTGCAGATATCATGATCATCACCGCCATCGCTGCTGCTGCACCGGTTTGACCTGCATCGTCCATATTCAGTACTGATACTGACGCTGGAATCGTATTGGTAGAATACAAGAATACTACCGCAGATGTCGTGGTAAGTGCATTAATAAACAGGTATGTCGCAATATCTAAAATCGCCGGCAGACAAACAGGTACCGTCACCTTAAAGAACAGCTTGTATTGCGGTAAGTTTACCGAAGCCGCTGTTGCTTCAATTTCGGAAGGCAGTTGTTTCAATGCCGTTAACGCCGTCATGTGCCCTACCGTGTAGTAGTGAACCACGGTATTAATCACCAAGAACGCCATCGTGCCATACAAGAAGTTAAGTGGGTTACTCAAATCATTGAAGTAGAAGATATAACCCAAACCCAGCACCATACCCGGAACGGCCATCGGAACAACGCTGAGCATTTGCATCGCTTGACGAACAGGACCGAAGGCGCGACCTTTCTCAATGCAGTATGCACCTAAGAAAATCAGAACAGTACCAATAACCGCAGTCCAAGCACCAAGCGTTAAGGAGTTGAAGAATGGCGCCCAACCATAAGTACTCATTTCTGCGAAGTTGTAGTTGTTTAGCGTCAGCGCTTTGTTCCAAGGCCAGAAGGTGACCATCGAACCGTATATCGCCATGCCCAACACAATAACCACAGCAGCAGAGATGATGGTGCAATAAAGGAAACATAAGCCATCACGTAGTGAACTAGGTTCAGGTTGGTACGCGACAGAACGAGTATCAAACAAGCTCTTTTGTTTCTTTTGAACCCAGCGGTCAACGGTAAACGCAAGCAACGCAGGTAATAGCAGCAAGATACTGGTTACTGCACCCATAGAGAAGTTCTGTTGACCAACCACCTGCTTAAAGATGTCAGTCGATAACACGTTGTAGCTACCACCTATCACCTTTGGCACACCAAAGTCACAAACCACCAGCGTAAACACAACGATCAGGGTACTGATCAAGCCGTATTTTGCCGCAGGTAACGTCACCATAAAGAAAGTTTTTAACGATGAAGTATTGAGTGCACGTGCTGCCTCATAAAGGCGAGCGTCAGAGGTTCTTAATGAGGTGGTCAGAATCATCAAGGCGTGTGGAAACGTCCAAAATATCAAGCCCAGTGAGATACCAATCAAACCATAAACCGAGTTGCCCCCCAAGACTTCTTTAGCGATACCTTGGTTACCAAATAAGAAGATAAGACTGATTGCAGGAAGCAGTGACGGAGCAAGAATAGGCGCAGAACCCAGTACTTGAAAAAGCCCCTTAAAAGGCATGCATGAACGAGTTAGCGCATAGGCATAACCAAACGCCAAGACGCCCACGACAACGGTCACTAACAACCCGAGCGTGAAGGTATTGCCTACCGACTGCCATAGGCTTTGAGACGCAAAATACGTAGCGAAATTCTGTAAACCTACAAATTCACCGTCTGCGTTCTGAACACTCTTTTTCAACATTGCCCACAGTGGCATCAGGATAAACAACGTCATGACCACAGACAAAAAGGCCAGCAGCCCAAATAGAATCACGTTGTCTTTGCTTAACCGAGCCAGAAAAGGTTGTACTCGTCGTTGAATTAGCAGCTTAGATTGCATCATTTGAGTCGATTCCATGATTGATTACGCCGCCTCGTCTTTCATCACTTGCAGGCTTTTCGATGAGTAAGCTCTAAGGCCTTCTTGATCAAACGCCACGTAACGAATATCACTGCGACGCAGCTTCAATCGGTTGAACTCTTTGACGGGTACATCAACGATGATCTCTTTCGCCGTTGAGTCATGTTGCAATTGACACTCAACACGATAAAACGCCCCTAAGAATTCGCTTGATACGATTCTCACTGGCAAGGATTCACTAAAACGATCAACAAACTGGATTTGCTCTGGACGAACGGCAATATCAAAAACATCACCCAGATTTGGCGTGAGATTATCTAAGCCAGGTAACGGCAGCATTGACTCAGCAATACGCATCTTGCCTTGAGCCGCAACAGAAGCTTGAATAAAGTTCATGCTACCAACAAACTCAGCCACAAAACGACTGACAGGTTTTTGGTAGATCTCTTGAGGAGCACCGACCTGCTCGATAACACCATGATTCATCACGACAATACGGTCTGCCATCGTTAACGCTTCATCTTGGTCGTGCGTCACCATAATAGTGGTGATACCCAATTTGCGTTGCAGTTGGCAGATCTCATCACGTAGGTATGTTCTTACCTTCGCATCCAACGCAGAAAGCGGTTCATCGAGTAGCAACAAGCCTGGAGACAATGCTAATGCGCGAGCCAGAGCAACACGCTGCTGCTGTCCACCAGATAGCTGATTTGGAAATTTCTGACCAGACGTTGGTAAGCCAATGGTCTCTAACCAAGACTCAACCGTCTCAAGGGCTTCTTTGGTCGACATGCCTTGGTTTTTCAGACCAATCGCAATGTTTTCTTCCACAGTGAGATTTGGAAACAAAGCGTAAGATTGGAACACGATGCCAAAGTCGCGCTTTTCTGGTGGCAAGAAGGTCGTATCATTACCGTTCTGCTCAATAGAACCTGACGTTGGTAAGTCTAGGCCTGCAATCGCACGTAATAAGGTGGTTTTTCCACAGCCAGATGGGCCAAGGAAGCAGACGAACTCGCCTTTATCTATCGATAGGGAGATGTCTTTTAACGCTGTAAATTGGCCAAATTGCTTTACAACGTTTTCAATATTCAAATAAGTTTGGTTGCTCATACTACAGCACTCTCTATATGGTATATACCAAATTTAAACTGAGAATATTGCAGTTGAGTGACAAATTTATAGAAGCTAAATGACAGTTATATTGCAGATATAATAAGCATTAAAGATTGCTATTTGTTCAGCTTTAAAAGTTAGTTCAACGTTGAAAGCCCTCAATGACGAACCAAAAAGTCACTGAGAGCCTAAATGTAAACTTCTAATTTAAACGCAAGATTAATCTATGATTCAACCTTGTCGGCTTTGCCCGCCGCACCTGCGAGTTTGGATAACTGTTTATCCAGCCACAATGGCGTGTTACCAGAATCTTCCGCGTTCTCTTTTCTTCGAACTGCATCTCTAACCATCATTGCTCCAACCCAACGAAATGGCTCTGGTGGGAAATAGCCTCGTGGACCGCTAGTTAAGCCACTACGTGTCCATTCGTTATCATCTCCTAACACCATTGAAGACAAAATTTTTCCGCCCATACGGGTTTGAGCAACGCCATTGCCTGAGTAACCAAGCCCATAATAGATGTTGCTTTGGCCTTTTAGGTTACCGAAAAATGGCAATCCGGTGACCGAACGGTCTGAGCCGCCAGACCAATTGTAATCGAATTCACTTTGTTCCAATTTAGGGAACAGTTTTTGAAACGATTGATTGAGAATCGGCAAGTAGTTGGTCGTTTGGTTAAACATGCTTTCAACTTGATTGGCAAACGAGAACTTATTACCGCCTTTGCCCAACATGAGTCGTCCGTCCTGGGTATCTCGGTAATAGTGGACAAAGATACGCGAATCTACCACCGCTGCCCCTTTCTCTGGACCAAACTGCTTGAGCTTTTCAGGAATAGGCTTGGTCACCACCATATCGGAAGAGACAACCACTATGCTGCGTTTGAACTCTTTAAAGTGATCGAGCATCCACGCATTGAGTGCCAAAATCACTTTATCCGCAAATACGGAACCGCCTTTGGTTTGAATTAGAGCTGGGGAGCCATACTCGAGTAATGTCATCTCTGTGTTTTCGTGAATTTCAACACCCAGTTCAAGAGCGACTCGGCGCAAACCTCTAGCCAATAACGCAGGCTGCACACTACCCGCAGCTTCTGAGTAGTAACCCTCAATGTGGCGATCAGATCCCGCTTTATCAGCCAAAGAATTGTCGCACTTCTTCCAGCTATTGATGCCCTGCTTAACCAGCTCATTAACGACTGGCTCCATTCCACCCTTTTGGGCTTCATTGGTCGCCGTGTAGTAAGTACCGCTTCGATATAGATGCGCGTCAATCTTGTGTTCGTTACAGAAGGCTTCAATCTCGTATATAACCTTTTCCGATTCCTTAACCAACCATTTCGCTTGTTCTTTTCCGTAGAGCTTTTTCAGCGTCGGATACTTAGTTGACCACGTCAGCATGCAACCGCCGTTCGCACCAGAAGCACCGCTACCACATAGACCTTTTTCAATCACGACAACATGCTTTTCGGGTTGCTGTTGTTTGATTAAAATCGCCGTCCATAAACCCGTATAGCCACCGCCAACAATGGCGATATCACAGTTGACGTCTTTTTGGAGCGACTTCGCCGAATCTAGCCCCTCATTGATGTTGCCAAACTCTTGTTCTAACGCTTGCTTGAACCAATATGAGTAGTGCTTTGTCATTTGTTGTACCTTACTTAAAACCTAAAGGCGTAAAACTAAAAAAGGAAGACCGAAGCCTTCCTTTACTGATCTCTAACTTCTAATGAGCTGCATATCTAATGGACTACGTGTCTAATAAGCCATATATCTAATAAACCATGTGTCTAATAAGCTCGGTAGATAATTAACCAAGGAGCTCATGAACTAAAAAGCTCAGCAGATTAAGATTTTGGCTCTGATTTAGCGTCAAACTTCTCAGACCATGTTTTAAGAACGTCTGCACGTTCACTGCCCATGCGAGCGAAGTCCATTTTTGCCATGTTCTTTTCTACATTAGGGAAGTTCTCTGCTTTGCCTGTCACATCTTGGTGACCAACAACTGGGTACATTTCGATGTAAAGCTCATTTGCCGCTTTAGAAATAGACCAATCGATAACACGTTGTGCTGCATCAGAAGGCTTAACAAGGCCTACCGCTTCAGATTCCCAGCCGATGCCTTCAGGTGTAATCACTGAAAGTGGAGCGCCTTGAGTTTTCAGCTTAGCGCCACGGCTCGCCATAGAAATACCGATAGCGACTTCACCCATGCCCGCTTGAACACATGGCTTAGAACCTGAGTGCGTGTAGTGAGCAATATTTTGGTCTAGCTTCTGCATGTAGTTCCAACCTTGGTCTTCACCCATGTTTTGTAACCAAGCCGAAACCTGCATGTAGCCCGTACCAGAAGATGCTGGGTTTGGCATAGCAATGTGGCCTTTATAGATAGGCTTCGTTAGGTCATCCCAAGATTTAGGTGCAGGTAAGTTAAGTTGCTTAGCCACCACTTCGTTGAAACAAACTGCATTGAAGAATGCATCATTACCGTACCAAGCTTGAGTAGACTGTGGGTCGTTAAGGTTAGCGCGTAATGCTTCTACACCTTGAGGCATATAAGGTTTCAGGATGCCCTCTTCTTTAAGCAGTGCCATTGAAGAACCAGCAAGTCCCCAAACTACCTCTGCACGCGGGTTGTTTTTTTCGGCCAATAATTTTGCCGTCATGATCCCAGTTGAATCACGTACCCACTTGATGTTGATGTCTGGGTTTTCACTTTCAAATGCGTTTTTGTACTTCGCTAAAATGTCAGTTTCAAAAGCGGTGTAAACCGTCACTTCCTGTGCTGCATAAGCATTACCAGCCAATAGAGTAACTAAAGCTGCAAGTGATCCTTTCATAAAACGGTTTTTCATCATTTTCTCCAGTCAGGCCCGATGCCAAGGTTAGGAATTGCCAAGGTTAAAGTTGTTAAGGCTAGAAGCTCCATCTAGAGGCTTCTATATCCATAAATTCATTTAGGTTGTTAACACACACCTTTGCATTGGTATGCACCAGATTTCGAGTATTAAGCTAACTGGCTTTTATGACGATTAAATGAACAAAAAATGGCAATTTAAAGATCGGAAAATTTCTCAACAAAAGTGACAAATTTGAATATGAAGCTTTTGTGAAAATAACGTTTGGGCTATTTACGACCGTTTAAATTGGTTGTTAAAGTAACCGCAAATATTGGTATAGTCCAAAATACAAATCGCGAGAATTGAACATGAGAAACGAATACTTACTGCTGACACCGGGCCCTTTATCTACTTCTGAAACCGTTCGCCAAGCGATGCTAAAAGACTGGTGTACTTGGGATGATGAATACAACAAAGACGTTGTTGAAGTGATTCGTAGCAAGCTTGTTACTTTGGCGACTAAGCAGGCGGGATATACAAGTGTATTAATGCAAGGCAGCGGCACTGCTTCAGTTGAAGCAACAATCGGTAGCGTTATCTCTAACAGCGATAAGCTTCTTGTGGTCGATAACGGTGCGTATGGTGCTCGTATTGCTCAAATCGCAGAATATTTAAACATTCCATGCCATGTCGTTTCCCCAGGTGAAACATCACAGCCTGACTTGAACAAAATGGAAACGGCATTGGCTATGGATTCAGATATTACTCACGTTGCGATTGTGCACTGTGAGACCACTACAGGTATGTTGAATCCAATCGAAGAGATTGCCAAATTGGCAAAACAGCACAACAAAACCGTCATTCTTGATGCGATGTCGAGCTTTGGTGGCATCCCTATGGATATTGCTGACTTAGGTATTGATTACATGATCAGCTCGGCAAACAAGTGTATTCAAGGTGTACCTGGATTCGGCTTTGTTATTGCGAAGCAATCGGAACTGGAAAAATGCAAAGGCCAAGCTCGCTCATTAAGCCTTGACCTGTTTGACCAGTGGCACTGCATGGAAAGCAACCATGGTAAATGGCGCTTCACGTCTCCGACTCATACAGTGCGCGCTTTCTACCAAGCTCTACTTGAATTGGAACAAGAAGGCGGCATCGAAGCTCGTCATAGTCGCTACCAAACCAACCAAACCACATTGGTTGCAGGTATGCGTTCTCTTGGTTTTGAACCACTGCTTAATGATGACCTTCATTCACCTATCATTACCTCTTTTTATTCTCCAACTCATAGCGATTACCAATTCAAGGAGTTCTATGACCGTTTGAAAGAGCAAGGGTTTGTGATTTATCCGGGCAAGGTTTCAAACGCAGACTGTTTCCGCATCGGTAACATCGGTGAGGTTTACCCTTCTGACATTGAAGCCCTAATTGGCGCAGTGAAAAACGCTATGTACTGGGACATCAAATAATGACGACGACCAATCAAGAGCCCGTTCTAAAGGCGACACACTTTCGAAGCGAAGGCGATGTGAACACCACAGCCGCACGTGAGAAATGGAACGAGTCACTAAACGATGATGCAACTCAAACGATGTTAAAGCGTGACTCTGACGTGTTTCTTCATCAAGCGATGTCAACGCCTTGCCTAGACACACTTGAAGCCGCAGAAGGCATCTACATTCAAGATACCACGGGCAAGAAGTACATGGACTTTCACGGTAACAATGTTCACCAGCTAGGTTATGGTCACCCACACATCATCAATAAAGTGACTCAGCAAATGGCGTCATTGCCGTTTTCACCGCGTCGCTTTACCAATGAGACGGCCGTTCAGTGTGCTGAGAAACTCACACAGATCTGCGGTGGTGATTTGAATCGCGTGTTGTTTGCTCCCGGTGGCACATCAGTGATCGGCATGGCGCTAAAACTTGCTCGACATGTCACCAACAATTTCAAAGTAGTGTCTTTGTGGGACTCATTCCATGGCGCGTCACTCGATGCAATTTCAGTAGGTGGCGAAGCGTGTTTCCGCGAAGGCATGGGGCCATTAATGGCTGGCGTAGAGCGCATTCCACCAGCGGTCTCTTATCGTGGTGCTTTCCCGCTTAATGACTCTTTATCGCTTCGCGGGCAAAACTCCGGCGATGCGAACGAGACCACATGTGATGTGCGTTATGCGGATTACCTAGAGTACGTGATTGAAAAAGAAGGCGGTATTGGAGCCTTCATTGCAGAAGCGGTTCGTAACACAGACGTTCAAGTGCCAAGTAAGGCTTATTGGAAGCGCATTCGTGAGATCTGTGACAAACACAACGTCATATTGATCATTGACGACATCCCAAATGGCATGGGTCGTAGCGGCGAATGGTTTACACACCAAGCGTTTGATATCGAACCTGACATTCTTTGTATCGGTAAAGGTTTTGGCGGAGGCTTAGTACCAATCGCAGCCATGGTCACTAAAGACAAATACAACACGGCAGCGCAAGTATCACTTGGTCACTACACCCACGAGAAAAGTCCTATTGGCTGCGCAACGGCACTGGCTACGATGGAAGTAATTGAGCAAGAAAATCTACTTGAAAAAGTACAAGCGGACAGCGCATTCGTGCGTGAACAACTGCTTCAAATGAAAGAGAAATACCCAGTCATTGGTGACGTTCGCGGCATCGGTCTGCTTTGGGGAGTGGAATTGGTCACTGACCATATCACCAAAAACCGAGCGTTCGATGAAGCAGAAGCAGTACTTTACCAATGTCTGAACGATGGCCTGAGCTTTAAGGTTTCACAAGGTAACGTGATTCAATTGAGCCCACCATTGATCATCAGCCGTAGCGAGCTAGAAGTCGCTCTGTCTGTATTCGAAAAAGCGATAGCCAAAGTCTGCAAAGATTTTGAATACCTTTAATTCTCGAAATCAACATTTAAACCAATAACCTTAAACAACCATTTGTTTCCCAGAACTTTGAACTGGGAGTGACACAAAAATAGGACACTATTATGAACACGACATCACCTATCCAAGCGGTTATCTTTGACTGGGCCGGCACTATCGTTGATTTTGGGTCGTTTGCTCCAACTAGCATCTTCGTTGAAGCATTCAAACAAGGTTTCGACTTTGACATCGACTTAGCTGAAGCTCGTGAACCTATGGGTATCGGTAAATGGGATCACATCCAAGCGGTGGGTCGAATCCCTGCTGTTGACGCTCGTTGGAAAGCTCAGTTCGGACGCTCAATGACAAGTGAAGACGTTGACGCGATCTACGCGGCATTCATGCCTCTTCAAAAAGCGAAAGTAGCCGATCACGCAGCACCTATTTTGAATGCGATAGAAGTGGTCAATAACCTAAAAGAGAAGAACGTGAAGATCGGATCTTGTTCAGGTTACCCACGTGAAGTGATGGATGTGCTAATCCCTGCTGCTGCAGATTACGGTTACCACCCAGACAACATCGTAGCAACCGATGACCTACCTCAAGGCGGTCGCCCTGCTCCATTTATGGCACTTAAAAACGTAATCGACCTTGGCGTAACCAGCGTTTCAGCATGTGTGAAAGTGGATGATGCAGCACCTGGGATCGATGAAGGTCACAACGCAGGTATGTGGACAGTAGGCCTTGTACTATCAGGTAACGAAGCAGGCTTAACGTATCAAGAATATTTAGATGCAGACGAGACAACACTTACAGCTGCACGTGAAAAAGCAAGCGTTAGGCTAAACGAATCAAACCCGCACTACTTGATCGATACCATTGCAGACCTACCAGGCGTCATTGCAGATATTGAACAGCGTTTACTGGCAGGAGAGCGCCCATAAGCAAAAGCGAGATGTTCACGTGACGTAAAGTACGTGAAAAACATCTCTAATCGCTTTAATTCAAATCCCTATCCAATCATGTACTCATTCGAGTTATACATATTGGGTGGGGATTTTTGTTTTATAAGCATGATAAAGCGCAAGTTTTTTACTTATTACCCGTAGCGCCACTGGTAAATAGACGAGGCTAGGCTATAGCTTAAACATAAACATTCCAACAAATGATAAAATCAACAATAAAGGCATCTTAAATATATAATATTTAACAATTTCATTGACTCCAATACGCAATCAGATTAACAATATAAGTACTGAGAAAGAAACAGGTTCACCTGAACCAACACCTTGATTTACTTATTATAAGCAGTGTCGTAACCCAATAAGTGATCGTTTTACTGGTAAGTTCAGATAAAAATAAGAGTTAATCCAAGGAAAAAATTATGAAAAAACTGTCAAAAATCATGTGTGCTGTTGTAGCCGCTTCAGGCCTAGCAGCAGCGCCTTCTATTGCTGCAACGACTTACGTGGGTGCAAAAGTGGGCGTGGGCTGGCTAGACAGCGCATGCGTAAGCGGTGAAAAGTGTGATGATGATGCAATTGGTGCAGGCATCTACTCTGGCTACAATTTTAATGACAAGTTTGGTATTGAGCTAAGCTCAGACTTCCTTGGCGACTACAAGACAAGCTTTTCAAAGAACGGCACAACAGCTGCGTTCAGCGATCCACTGATCGCAATCTCGCTAACTCCAATGTACCGCCTAGCAGTACAACAAGAGTTTGACGTATTCTTTAAAGCAGGTCCTGCTTACATTTCACACGGTGGCGAGGATGACGTCGTTCTTTCTGCTGGTATCGGTGTAGAGAAGCAACTATCTTCTGATTGGGCATTACGTGTTGAATACCAATACTTTGATGATTTCGACGACAACTACGTTCAAGACCTGAACTCGAACCTACTATCAGTTGGTGTTAGCTACAACTTCGGTACTGGCAACACAACAGCATCAGCGGCGGCTGCAACAGCTTCTGCAGTAGCAGTGACTCAAGCGCCATCTGAGCCAATCACAGAACCAGCAGTTGTTGTTGAAGAGAAGACAACCGTGGTTGTTACTAAAGCGCAAACTGAGAGCTTCTCTCAAGGTATGTTTGAGACAAACAGTACTGAACTGTCTACAGATGGTAAAATTGCATTAATGCCATTAGTTGAAGTACTTAAAGCTCACCCTCAATCATCAGTTGATGTTGTTGGTCACACCGACTCAACAGGTGCAGCTGAGTATAATCTAATGATCTCTAAGAAACGTGCTGCTGCTGTAGCCGCATACATCGAAGAGCAAGGCATTGAAGCAGACCGTATTACAGCGTCAGGTGAAGGCGAAGAGAATCCAATTGCATCAAACGCTACAGCTGAAGGTCGTGCTCAAAACCGTCGTGTTGACGCAACGATCCCTGGTTTCGAATACCAAGAAGAAGTACAAGTTGAAGAAGTTATCGTAGAAGCTGCTGAATAATAGCACTCTACCTTAGTTAAAATAATAAGGGCGG